>VSNK01000106.1 GCA_009774255.1 Faecalicatena sp. | reverse complement strand
ATCTCCTCCTGTGTACCGCCCGCCGTTCTTAGTCCAGATAAATCGGCGGTTCATAGTCTCTTCCGAGAAGCGTTTTTTTCCGCTCCTGATATCCAAGAAATGCCCATTCCGTCATATCCGTCCAGCCATGCTGGAATCGATCGTACACCTGTACATACCCGATCCTGGACGGATGCATACGTACACTGTTGGTCTGATACTCACGCCCGGTATAGGGATTCATCTCCCCAAGCTCCAGATTCTCCTCCGCATCCTCATACCGGATGACCGGTTCAAAATCTTCCGGCTCCGGCTCTTCTTCCGGTTCCGTCCGTGTCTCCATAACCGGCTCCTCGATCAGTTCCTCAATCGGCTCCGGCTCTGTCACAGGTTCCTCCATATTCATATCCTGCCTGGGCCGAATCGCTTCCTCCAGCTCATCCAATTCCTTATGAATCATATAGAGCTCTCCGATCGTCATATCCCGTTCTTCCGCAGCAGAAGACACTTTTTCCACAGCGGCCTCCTCCATATTGGATATCGTTTCTTTATTCTCTGCCTTTTCCGCTGCCGCGAGAATCTCGTTTTTATCGAATCTTCTTGTCTTGAACCGGGAATCCGAAGCGTCCGCTTTTTCAAATCGATCTATGCCATATGGAGAGTCAGGAAGCTCCATCTCATCCAGATCCTCCGAATCCTCCGGATCCAAAATCTCCAAATCCAGCAGTTCTTCTTCTGTGTGATCTGGAAGCGTATCGGAAGCCGCCGCCTGTTCCTCCAAAAATCTGCCGGACTCCGCCGCCTGTTCCTCCGTAGCCACATCGGATACTGCTGCCTGTTCCTCCCTTGCAGGAACGGAAGCCTCTGCCGTCTCTTCTTTCTTTTCTTCCGCAGCAACTTCCTTTGGTGTGTCCTCGTCAAACACGAGCACCTGCTGGTAAACACCGTCTTCCAGTTCCGCTTTTTTGCGTTTCGGCTGCACCCGCGGATGCTTTACATATTTCAAAAGGAGTTCTTCCATCGGTTCCGCCTTTTCTCCCGTCTCACTTTCAACCGGAAAAATACTCAACTGAAATGGACAGCCCAGAATTGCCGCGATGATACGCATATCCTGTTCCTGGAAATTATCTCTTTTCAGACGCTGTGTCAGATTCTGCCGGGACATCTTCTTTCCTGTCGTCTCCCCAATCCGTTCCGCCAATTCCTTGATCGTCATGTCCTTGCGGCTTAAGATAATCTTGACCTGCTCTCCAAATGTCAAATCTTCCATGGTTTTCCTCCTTTTTCATTTTCCGTATATTTTCACCCAAGGATAACCCTCTGAGAAACTGTTCCGTTTATTATGCGCTTTTTCATTTTATCAAATCACTTTTTAACCGTCAACTATTCTTGATAAAATCCGGTAAAAGAAGCAGCGCAAGATGCTGTCTTTCCCGGTACATCACCGCGGAATCACATCTCACGCTGCGCAAAATCATTTCTTCCCGAAAACTTATGGCACAGTTCTCCATTTTTACAGCTTTTCCAATGTCTTGTTGGCGCCTATGATCATCAATACCATTTCTTCATTTAACGGAAGCTCCGGATCCGGAGTGAGCTCGACACGGTCTCCTTCTTTGATCCCGACCACATTGACTTCATGAGTTCTTCTCAAGTCCAGCTCCTTCAGAGTCTTCCCGACCCAATACTCGGGGGTTCGGATCTCTACCACACTGAAATCCGGTGACAGCGCGATCCAGTCCGCAAAATTCACGGAAAGCAGATTCTTCGCGATCCGCTTTCCCATCTCCTCCTCCGGAAATACGACCGCATCCGCCCCGATCTTCCGAAGCACCGCCGCATGTCTCTCATCACGTGCTTTGCACAGCACATAAGGAACACCGATCTCTTTTGCGACCAGCGTTGCCATAATGCTGGCTTCCATGTGCTCCGACACGGCTACAACGAGCCCGTCAAAATCTTTCGCCCCAATGGACGGGAGAAAATCCGGATTCCCGATATCCGCCTGCATCGCATAGGTCACACTTTCCGCCACATCATTTACAAGCTCCATGTCCAGATCCACCGCCACGACATCACACCCCAACTGCTGCAGGGTAAGCGCCACGCTGGTGCCGAAGCGTCCAAGCCCCAATACAATAAATTGCTTTTTCATGTTTTTCTATTCCCTTCCTATAGATGAGCCGCCCGTCAAAAGCCAGGATGTGTCATAGATGGTCATCCCACCATGATCTGCTCTTCCGGCAGGCTCCGTATCCGATCTCTTGGATGTGTCTTTCCCGCGAACATCAATGCCAGTGTCAGCGGCCCCAGCCTTCCGATATACATCATAACCATCAGGACACACTGGCTGGCTCTCCCAAGATGCGGTGTCAGATCCGCCGTAAGGCCTGCGGTTCCGATCGCAGATGCCGTCTCATAGATCACATTGACCAGCATCACACTGTCCGATTCCAGGAACAGAATTGCGATCGTCCCGGTAATAAACACAGAGAACGCGACCATCACGACACAGAATCCGGTTCGAAAATTCGCCACCGTTATTTTCTTTCCCATACATTCCGTATCATTGCCGCCCCGCACAAATGTCACGCACGCAAGAAACAGCATAGCCATTGTCGTAGTCTTTACCCCGCCTGCGGTTCCGCCGGGAGACCCTCCGATAAACATTAGAATCGAACAGAAGAGCTTTGTCTCATCATGCAGTGCTCCCTGGGGAAGCGTGCAGAATCCGGCCGTCCTGGTAGTCACAGACTGAAACAGGGAAGCCAGCAGTTTCTGCGCCAGGGTCATTTCCCCGATCGTCTTCGGATTCCGGTATTCCGCCAGGAAGATAAATACTGTCCCTCCCAGTATCAGGAGCAGAGTCATAAGAATCGCCAGCTTGGAGTGTAGCCGCAGCCTGGTGAACCACCAGCGTTTTGGAATTTCCTTCCGGATCAGTCTGCGGCAATTGCCGATCACGTCAAACCAGACGGTAAACCCAATTCCGCTCAGAATGACCAGCAATATGGTGGTCACATTTACAATCGGATTTGCCACATAGTTTCCAAGGCTGTTGCTCCCCAGGATGTCGATTCCCGCGTTACAGAACGCAGAGACCGCATGAAAGACAGAATAACAGCTTCCCCTGATCACTCCATATTCCGGAATAAACTGAAAAGCGTACAGCACCGCGCCCGCTCCTTCCGCAACGAAGGTGCCTGTGATCACCTTTTTTACCAGCTTCACAATCCCACCAAGCCGTTCCGCGCCGTAAGATTCCTTAAGCACGACTCTCTCCTGAATTGTGATCTTTCTGCCCTGCAGCAGAAAAAAAATCGCGGCACATGCAATGACTCCCAGACCGCCGATCTGGATCAGCAAAAGCAGTATCACCTTCCCAAATACCGTGAATTGAGCCGCCGGCACTACCGTTACCAGCCCGGTCACACACACCGATGTGACCGATGTAAACAACGCGTCTATAAATGAAATAGGCTGCGTGTTACTGACGGGAAGATATAATAGCACGGCTCCCAGCAGAATGATGCCCAAGAAACCGGCTGCCGTCACACGCAGCGTATTCCATCTGATATTTTTCTTTTTATTCATGGGGTCTTCTCCTGTTAAACGGATCTTTAGTCTGTAATATTTTACTAAAATAGAATGGAACCGTCAAGGAAAAGGAAAAACATTTTTTATTAAATCATTCTGGTAACCGGCCACACCTTGGTCAGGTGTGGCCGGCAGCTACTACTCTACATCCTGCAGTGCCGCAAAGCCCTCTTCTCCGGTACGGATCTTCACGACCTTATCCACATTGTACACAAAAATCTTTCCGTCTCCGATATGTCCTGTGTAAAGCGCTTTCTTCGCGGCCTCGATCACAGAAGATACCGGGATCTTGCTGACTACAACTTCGATCTTCACCTTCGGCAGGAGCGTGGCATCCATCTCTACACCACGGTACATCTCTCCGGCTCCCTTCTGAACGCCGCAGCCCATGACCTGAGTCACCGTCATACCGGTAACACCCAATTCGTTCATGACCTTCTTCACCTTCTCATATCGGGAAAGCTTTGCGATCACCACTACTTTATAGATTCCTGTCACGGCCGCTGCCGCCACATCCGGCATCTGTACCACCTTGACAGCCGCATTTTTCTGTGCCGCAGACGCAGTCTCATATTCTGAGTCCCCAAGATCCGTATTCTCATTCACTTCCATTGTCATGGTATTGGAAATATCCATGATGCTGAATCCGGCGTAAGCTGACGGAAGTCCGTGCTCACAGGAATCCAGTCCGACAATTTCTTCCTCCTCTGTCACACGCAGGCCCACCGTCGCCTTGATGATCATGAACGCAATCGTAATGGTCACCGCTGTCCATGCGCAGACACTGATGATACCAACGATCTGCTTTAACAGAAGACTTACTCCACCGCCGTAGAACAACCCTGTCAGAGTATCATTTCCCGGTGCAGAGGTCGTAGCGAAAAGTCCGACCGCAAAAGTTCCCCAGATTCCGTTCATAAAATGAACGGCTACGGCGCCTACCGGATCATCGACCGATAATACATAATCCAGGAACCACACACCGAACACTACCAGGACACCAGACACCGCGCCGATGATGATGGAGCCAAAGGCATCCGCCACATCACAGGGAGCCGTAATTGCCACCAGACCTGCAAGAGAAGCATTCAGGCACATAGACACATCCGGTTTCCCAAATCTCACCCATGTAAAGATCATGCATACCACGGTAGCAACCGCCGGCGCGATGGTCGTTGTCACAAAAATGGAACCAAGCTGTTCTAAACTTGTTGCCGCCGCACCGTTGAAACCATACCAGCCCAGCCAGAGAATAAAGACGCCCAGACATCCAAGGGGAAGGTTATGTCCCGGAAACGCATTGACCTTCGTGACCTTCCCGCTTTTATCCTTTGAAAACTTTCCGATACGCGGTCCCAGAATCTTCGCGCCGATCAATGCGGACAGGCCGCCGACCATGTGAATGGCACAGGAGCCTGCAAAATCATGGAAGCCCATCTGAGACAGCCATCCGCCGCCCCAGATCCAGTGCGCCTCGATCGGATAGATCAAAGCGGAGATCACGCCGGAGTAAATACAATAGGACAAGAACTTCGTTCTTTCCGCCATCGCTCCGGAAACAATCGTAGCAGTGGTGGCGCAGAATACCAGGTTGAATACGAAATTGGACCAGTCAAAATCCGCATAGCTCGTAAAAATATCAAAGCCTGGTTTTCCGATCAGTCCCATCAGGTCTTCTCCCAGAAGAAGCCCAAAACCGATCAGGATAAACATTACGGTGCCGATACAGAAATCCATCAGGTTCTTCATCAGGATGTTGCCCGTATTTTTCGCCCTTGTAAATCCGGCCTCTACCATGGCAAATCCGGCCTGCATCCAGAATACCAGTGCGGCCCCGATCAAAAACCAGACACCGAACAATTCACTGTTGACAGCACTCATCATTTCTTCAGTCATAATGATTCCTCCTCAATAAAAAAGTGTGCGTCTCGACGCACACTCGCGTCGAAGCGCGGCTGCAATAGCAGCCATTTTCCTTATGCGCGTAGTGCGCATCCCCCGGTGGGTTATTATTCTATAGGAAAATTCGAAGAAATTTCCTATAGAATAATAAATGGCAGAGCAAAGTCCTCATTATAAAAAGCGCCTTTGCTCTGCCATATAGTCAATGCTTTACAGGACAATCCTATTTCCCGTAAAACGAAAAAAGAGGCTATGAACTTTTTCACAGCCTCTTTGCTTTACGTTATGCATATTACCATCACATTTCTTGATTGTCAATACTTTCACGCATTAAATATTTACACATATTTTAGATTTGTTAAAAATATCTAAAATCCAAGTTTATTTTCTTCTTCTTTTTTTCCAAATTTGACAAAGCCAGAAAAACACATTATTGTTCGAGATATTCCTCGAGTGTGATGTTTTTTTCCATGACTTCCTTGGCCGCCTCTTTCCCTATGTAGCGATAGTGCCATGGTTCAAAGACAATTCCTGTAATGTCTGACTTCTCCAGAGGATAGCGAAGAATAAACCCATACTTCCAGCAATTCTTGGCAAGCCATTTGGCTTCCTCCGTCTCAGCCTGCTTATCATCCAGTTCACCGTACTCTCCGGATGTAATATCCATCGCCAGCCCGCTTGCATGTTCACTGGTTCCCGGAACCGACACGGACTTTTTTGTCTCCTCATAAGCCTCCAGCGGAGTATAGCCCTGGCTGATCCAGTCTACCATTGTCGTGTTGAATACCTCCCGCTGCGTCTCATAATCGCGGTATGCCGAAACAATATACATATGCAGTCCTTCCGCCTCGGCCTCCTTAAGCATCTGCGCGGCGTCTTCCTTGATCCTTGCATCCACAAACGCACCTTCTCTGATCTCCGCAAGCTCCGGGGCATAATTCGTATCCAGCGGATGCTCTTCGTTGATCAGCACAAGGCTCCACGTGTCTTCCCTGGAAGAGAGCTGATTGGTATCGGCCTCCTGCTTCTCGTTTTTCTGGGTAGTACCTGACTTAATCTGACCGGAAAGCTGTTCATTCTTTTCCGTAAGCTCCTTGATCTGCTTTTCGTACTTCTTATCAATCCCCCTTGTCCTGATCCCGTTTATGATCAGATTGACCGGAAAACAGACAATCAAGCCTGCTACAAAGCCTGCAACGAGTACTTTTTTCAGCCGCTGCTCATACTTTTTCAAGAACCTCGCCCTACTATTATCTACACGCATATCGCCCTCCTGATATGGAACCGTATCCCTCGGTGATGCCTCCCCCCGATTTATCCACGCAGATCTGTAAGGAACTGTAGGAAAATAACTTATACAGATGATGTAAAAGTTATTTCCATACAGTTCCTAAGATCTGCCTGTATGATCTCTTCGATGGACGGATCCGTAGAACATACCGCAATACGGTACATGTCTCCCAGAGCCTTCTCCCTGTAGTGATAGCATTCCGGAAAAGCTTCCGGCTGCCGCACAAGAACCGGCGGATTGCCCAGTGCAATCTCAAAGGTATCCATCCCCAGCGCAAGGCCCTCCCTGGTCGCTTTCAAAAAGCTCTCCTTGAGCACCCAATACCGGTAGAACAGTTCCCTCTGCCGGAACGGATCTTTTTCTCCCTCGATCTGTTCATACTCGGCAGGACAGAAAAAACGCTTCGCGATCTTTAAATTCCCTTCCTTCATCTCTTCAATATCGCATCCGACTTTCACCTTCTGCCCTGTACTAACAGAACACAGCACATAGTCCCCCGAATGCGAAAGATTATATGCTGTATCCGCTTCTATTTTATATATTTTTTTCATCTGCTCATACAGGATCCACGCACCGATACTCTGCGCGCGCACCTGCTTTCCCCTCATACGGTCAGCCTTCTCTCTGCGGAATGACGGAGCCATTCCATAGCAAAGCCGATAAAAAGCTTCATCGTACAGGGGAATGATACTTGCAAACCATGTTCTGATCATATTATGTACCCGGCCTTTTCGGTCTTTGCACCGCTCATCCTTTCAGATATCTGACTTCAAATGTCTCAATGGTGATCGGCTTATTGAACAGCGTACCCTGCACACAATCACAGCCCATTTCCTTGAGTATATTCAGCTGATCCTGCGTCTCCACGCTCGAAGCTGACACGGTAACGCCCAGACGCTTACAGACATCAATCACCGCCTGAGATATAATCTGGCTGCGCCGATTGCCCAAAATATTGACAACCAGGCTGCTGTCCAGCTTCAAACCGTCAAATTCCATAATAGAAAGAATGGTAAAACTGGAATTCTTTGCGCCAAAATGATCCAAAATCACTCTTACATTGGCCTTGCGGATCTTATTGCTCGTCTCAGCCAGCATCTCCTGATTCATATCCCCGCGAGACTCCGACACCTCTACCTGCAAATATTCACAGGATACGTGGTACTTCTCCACCAGCTCCTGCATCTTTTCCGTGATATCATGTCTGCGCAGGGTGGAACCTGCAAAATTCACCGAGATCGGGATCATCGGAAGGTCTTCCTGTTCCCATCGCTGCAGAGTCCGGCACACTTCTTCAAATACATACAGATCCAGATGATAGGACAGCTTTGTCTCCTCCAGAAGTGCAATATATCTCTCCGGATTCATGATCCCCAGATCCTTGTGATGATATCGTACCAGCGCCTCCGCGCCTACCACTTCATTGGAATGTGCATCCATGATCGGAAGGAGACAGACGATAAAATTGCCCGACTTCAAGTCGTCAAGCAGATCCTGCTTGATAATCGGCTCATGATGTCCCTTGCGCAGGTTCTTATAGTACTTCTTCTTCTCTTCCCGCATCATATCCTCGGCATCGGATACAAGGACATCTACGTCAATATCAACCTTTTCCCAGGCATACCCCATCGTCACCAGCCCAAGGCTGATGTTCTCCAGCTTGGTGTGCGCGGCCTGAACGTCCTTCATAAACTTTTCATAAGAAATATTCTCAATGATTGCCAGGTATTCGTCCCCTGTCAGACGATATACGTTGGCGCTACGGAAAAACTCTTCCAGAATCTCTCCTACCCTGATCACAACTTCATCGCCATACTCCCGGCCGAATTCCTTATTAAAATTCTTCAGGCCGTTGATATCCGCCGACAATGCCCCCACAGATTTAAGCTTCTTATCCTTCGCCTCGGCAAGATATGCCACAAAGCTGTTCCGGTTCAGAAGCCCGGTCAGATCATCATGGTAACTCAGATACTCCTGCTGCTTCTGTGTCTTATGCAGAATAATCGCCTGAGAAATATAAGGCAGAACCGCCCGCATCAGCGAGAGCTCACAGCCTCCCCGGCGCACATTGACTACCGCCAGTATCGCAGTAATACCTTCACCCAGTGCCTGGAATACACTGTAGCACTCGTCCCTGGTGTCCGTGATCTCATGCTGCACCCAGCGCGGCAGATGTTCCACTTCCATCATCTTGATCCGGTCCCGCTGCCATGGGATATTCTCCGCACACCATTCATAAATTGTCAGTATTTCGTACTCATCCTTTTCAATGTAATATGCATATTCCGCGTCATAATAATCCCTGACCGTACTCAGAACATCATTCATAATCTCAAGAATGGAACGCATCTTATTGTTATCACTCATATGTTACTCTCCCTTAGGAACTGTATGAAAATAACTTGTACAGATTGCGCAGGATATTTCTTCGGATGTACAGTTCCTTTTCATACGAGACACAATCTGCCTATACACAGGTTATTGTAGTATAATGACTTTAAAATTGCAACCAGATTCATAAAAAAATATTATTTTTAAATCACCTGCTTTTTTCAAAACTGCTATTTTGTTTCCCCAAAGGCGGTCGATATTACAATATATGGATCATAAAAAGTGAAATATACGATGAAAATAATCACCCTGGGAAAGGAGGGTATTTTATGAGAGTCTCTATGAGAAACTGGCAGCCGGCGGCCGGCGGCACCCGTTATAACAACCAGACTGTTTCAGCGGCAGCTGACATGGAAAGCACAGAGAAGGCGGACCTCCAGGCAGCGGTCGATGCCAACGGTTCCTCCCATACGAAAGCACAGAAGCATTCCTCCGGTTCTGTCCTCGGACAGGAGCAGGAGAGACAACGCTTATTAGATTCGCTTCTCGAACAGCAGAAGCAGGATCAAAAAAGCTTCCTCGGCGCGATGCTCGGACAGGAGCAGGAGAAGGAAAGCCTCCTGAGTTCCCTGTTGGGGAAGGCGAAGGAAAGCTCCAACTTCAAGGTTTCCGTATCCATGCCGGACGACTCGGTGGGGCAGCTTGCGTCCGAGCTTACCATGTCGGAGACCAAGCTGGATGTACTGAATGTCTCCTCCAAAGCCATGCGGGCTTTGGCCAACCTGAAAATGGCCTATGCGCTCAGCGAGGGCAAGGATAAGGAAAAGATCGCCCAGATGATCCGGCGCATGCAGAAGCTGACCAAGCAGATCCAAAAAAAGGTAAAGAATCTGACCAAAGAGGAACAGCTTGAACTGCAGAGAAAGCGCGCGGAGGAACGGCAGGAGATGGAAAAGGAGCTGGAGATCAGCAAAGAACTCAGCACAAGGCGGAAAAAGCGCCGCAGAGAGGAACACAATTACGCCGCAAAAGAAATGGGGCAGGATCGAAAAGAAGCGATGCAGGAGACCATGGACGCAATGGCGGCCGGCATGGGCAGTTCTTCTTCAGCCGAACTATCGGCAGCGTCCGGTGTAAGCGGCGCCGCTGTCTCCCCCGCGGCGATTGCCGCGGGCACCGGAGCCTATACCGCTTCCATGGAAGCTCTGACAGCGGACATTGCTGCGGTCGATGTTGCAATTTAAATATTCGGAGAAATTTCCTAATAGTATAAAAAAAGACAGCCTGATGCAAAACCACCGCACAGGCTGTCTATCTATTATCTGGTCACAACATCGACCGGTACGTTGAAGATCTTCGCCACCTTCAGGATCGTGTCGATATGTCTGCCCGTAGCTGCCGCGAAATGATGTGTCGGTCCACATTCGCTCCACTGATTTACGAACTCTCTCGCTCCGCAGGTGAAGCGCGTTCTCATGTTCGTATCGCCGAAGGAAAGGATCTTGCCCTCCTCATTTACACCCTCCGCCACGATGAACTTGAAGTGTCCTTCTCCGTTCTGTGTAATCGCAAGATAAGTAACCGGGCCTGTGTATGGATAGAACTGCGTCAGATATCCGCCGCCTGTCTTACCATGGAACACCTTGACGATCTTCATGGTCGGCTTCTTATCGGAAATATCCGCATCCCCTGATCCGCTGTGTCCAATAATCGCAATATCATCATTGAAGTCAATGGAGTACATCTCAGCAAGCTGACCGGTTCCGGAGATAGTCTTCAAAATGCTCATTGCCATTGCAACCTTCATGTCCCCTTCTACCGCACAAGCGGTTCCCTGCTTGATCAGCATAGAGAATGCGGGAATCAGCATACTGTCAAGGACACCTGCCTTGCCCTGTGCAAATCCGTCGTAATGGGAAGCAACCAGGCCAAGCTTCTCATCCTGAACCCATTTTTCAAAAGCAACCACATATTTTGCCATTTCCCAAACTTCTTCAATGCTTCCACCGCCTTCGATATCGAAGGTATCCAGAATATCCTGCGCTTTCGCACGGATCACGTCTTCATCGGTAATGTCATCGGCAATCGCCCACATCTTCTCCCAGTCGAACTGCTTCGTATACAGATGCATTCTTCTGTAAAGATTGGACTCATCAATGTAGAGATCCATCATTCCCGGATACGGTCTTCCGATCTGTGCAATGTTGGTATCGCGGAATCTTCTTCTAACCTGTGCGGCACGGCACCAATCCTCGATCTCTGCCTGAACGCCCGGGTCTCCTCCTTCCACAACGCCGGTGATCACCGCATGTCTCTTTCCGTATCTCTCAAGGTCAGCCACCATCTCGCCGACAGCGCCGCAGGCATAGCCTTCGCCCAGCCAGGAAGCAATATCCGTATGATCATAGTCAAGGGCTTTGAGCTTCTGCACATTCACAAGGACTACCGGCACATCCAGATCCTTCACTGCCGGAAGCATATTGTAGGATGTCGCATAGGTCAAAAGCTGCATAAATACCAGATCCACATCTGCCGCGCGGAATAAATCCCCGGCTGCCTGTGACTGCTCTTTTGTCGTCACCATTCCGCCGTCAATGATTTCCACGGTCTCCGGAAGCCTCTTTTTAAATCCCTCATACTGAGCTTCAAAATCCGGCACCAGTGACGGGAACTGGGGCAGATACGCACCTAAAGCGATGGAAAATACGCCTACTTTTGCTTTTGTTTCAACTAACATGTGAAATCCTCCTTTTATGTTTATATAATTTTACTTACATTTAACTTTTTTGTTTCTATGATGTGAGACTTTCATTCATAATATTTGATGTCAAATGATTCTCCGATACAGGTCCTTGCTTCCGGAAGGTCTGCAAAAACCTTGTCCTGCAGCATCTGAACCGTGATATTTCCGATGGCGGTTGCTTCCGTCGGTCCGGCCGATACCTTCTTGCCGGTATACTTCGCAGTCAGCTCATTGAGATAGCCTGCATTGGCACCGCCGCCTACTACATAGATCGTATCGTATGTATTGCCTGTAATGGCTTCGATCTCTTTTACGGTCTCACCGTAGCAGTATGCCAGGCTATTGTAAACCACCGCGGAAATCTCTCCCACCGTCTCCGGTACCTGCTGGTTTGTATTCGCACAGAAACTCTGAACCGCTTTGATCATGCTCTCAGGCGCGAAGAAGCAGTCGTCATTGCAGTCTACGATAGAAGCAATACTTTCTTTGGAAGCACGTTCGCAGATCTCCGCAAAGGACAGATCTTCCCCAAATTCCTTCTTAACGGACTGGATCATCCACAGACCCATGATGTTCTTTAAGAAACGGAATCTGTGATCATAACCGCCTTCATTGGTAAAGTTCGCCTGCATACTTGCCATGGAGCAGTCCGCTTCTTTTCTCTCAATCCCCATCAGAGACCAGGTTCCGGAACTGATGTAGATCGCGTTGTCATCATTGGTCGGAACTGCCAGCACGGCAGAACCAGTATCATGTGTGGCGGGAAGCACAACGGTACAGTCAAATCCAATCTCTTCCTGGATCGCCTTTGTAAAATTACCTACAACCGTTCCTGGCATGGACACCGGCCGGAACATTTTGGAATTGAAGCCCAGCATGTCAATAAGCTCATAATCCCAGTCGTTGGTCTTCGGATCGACAAGTTGAGTACTTGTGGCATTGGTGTATTCCATCTTCTTCACACCGGTCAGCAAAAAATCAAAATAGTCCGGTATCATCAGCATGGAATCGGCCTGTTCCAGATATTCCGGATGAGACTGTTTTACTGCCATAAGCTGGTAGATCGTGTTGAAGATCTGCTTCTGAATTCCGGTCCTCGCATACAAAGCCGAGAGTGAGATCGTTTCATAGACCTTCTCATCCATCTCGTTGGTACGGCTGTCTCTGTAGCCTACCGTGTCGCCCAGGATCTTGTCCTCTTTGTCAAGCAGAACATAATCTACGGCCCATGTATCAATTCCCATGAAGGAGGGAATCTTACCCAGCTCTTTACACTTTTTCAGCCCGTTTTTGATCTCAGTAAACAGACGGTTTACATCCCAGCACAGGGTCCCGTTCACATTGTCCATCCCGTTCGGAAAACGGTAGATCTCTTCCAGCTTCATCTTTCCATCTTCCATGGACGCGAGCATGTGACGCCCGCTGGATGCTCCGATATCAACGGCCAAATAATACTTATCCATTTTGTGCCTCCTTTATATTTTCTAATCTCTGTACTCATTATAATTAGTAAAAGAGCACAAAAAAAGGTCGCTATTTACTTAAAAATAGGACCTTATTTGCGTCATGTATACTTAGGAGTTGTAGAAAAATAAGTGACACATCTTGACTTGTCTATTTCTCCGGCTGCACAGTATAGTATTTTTACATCCCTTTTCGGTAATCCTTCGGGCTCACTCCATAGCGCTCTTTGAATTTTCGGTAAAAATAGCTCGTATTGTCATAGCCCACAGACTCAATGATATCCGAGACCGGAAGCCGGCTGCTGGTGAGCAGATAGACCGCCTGGTTCATCCGCTTTGCCTGAAGCAGCTCCTTATAGTTCTTCCCGGTACGCTTCTTGATCTCCCGGCTGAGCCAGTGCACGTCGTAATTCATCAGCTCCGCAAGTTCGGAAAGGCTGCCGTCTTTATAATGTTCCTCAATATAATTCAGCACATTACCGGTCAGCTCCGTGTCAAAACGGGAGCTTCCTGTCTCCATTTTATCCATATAATTCAAAAGCTGCAGCAAAAGAAGTCCCATGGTAATCTGATTACAGCTCCGTTTATTTCCCATATCGTAAAAAATCGTCCAGACCATATTTTCCACCAGATTCTGAATCGGCAGAACGTCCGCCACGTGAAAATAAAGATAGGAAGTATGCTCGTTCTTGCCGCAGAGCGTCCCTACAAGAAATTCCTTCAATGCATTTTCTTCCGCGCCCATCATGGAAAATGCCATATTAAAAAATTCCGGCAGGACAATAAAGTTTACCGCGATATCTTCCTTCCCGGCGGGCAAGATCTCCTGTTCCGAATTCTGGTTCAAAAACAGAAGGTCGCCTGGTTCCAGCACGACCTCATTTCCATCGATATAGTGAGTCGTAGTTCCCTGACACATGTAGATCACTTCCACATAATTGTGCCGATGTCTGGGAAACTTTACAAAACGGGTGTGAGGACGCACTTCAATCAGCTTTCCTCGTTTCAGCAGCTTCTCACTATCTACGATCAGCTCCTTTTTCTCCGTATAGATCTGCTGGTCGATGCCCTGCTGCCCGTCCAATATACTCTGTTCTTCTTCCGTGATAACCGATAATTCCCTGATCAGCTCCTGGTGCATACTCTCAGCCCCGCAGCCCGTCTCTCTGAATCTCCACTCATTTTCCGCCCCTCCTTTTTCGTTCCTCTTTCCACTCCAGGGATGCCGGCGCGTCCCCAAAATGCTTCTTCACCAGGCGGCAGTATTCCTGAAATGCAGGGACATCCTGGAACTGCCCCTGCAAAGCTTCCATGATACCTTTGTAATACCAGCCGATCGCATGCTTGCTGTGCATCCGAAACTGCATCCACAGGCTTTCTCCCATGACCGGATAATCCCTGTCGATGTCCCGCATATTGGAAAGCTTGTCCGCCAGAGCGATGATCTGCAGTTCCCTGGATTCTGTTTTTAACCGGCGTATGGTCGTGCCTTTTCGTTCTTCCCATGTCTTTGATTTGTCCTCGCTCTCACCGGCCACCAGAGAGGCCACGCGCTCTCCAAAGCGGCTGCGGAGAATTTCCTCCGTAACTCCCTTACAGTCTTCTATGGTATCATGCAGAACTGCCGCACTGAGCATCTCTTCATCCGATGTCATTTCCGCAACGATCTCCGCCACCTCCAGCGGATGGACAATATATGGTTTCTTTGTTCCTTTACGTATCTGCCCCTCATGCGCCTTCGTCGCAAACTCTACTGCCTCCTGAAACATATTCTGTCCTCCTTGTACCTGTGAAATGCTTTTGAGGTCCGAACCGCTCTCCTTGCATCCGGACCCCAAAATCATCCCGACGAAGCCTCTATACTCCTTTACTGCTCTTCCTCATCTATTTCTTCCATAAAGTCTTCTATGTACTCTAAATCCTCAAGATCTTCATCTATTCCTTCTTTCAGCCTTGCCTTTTCTCTCTTCCGGAACAATCCGTAGATACAGGGCACCACAAATAGAGTCAGCAATGTACCGTAGGTCAGTCCGCCGATGGTCACCACCGCCATAGGCTGTACCATATCCGAACCGGAACCCACTCCTATTGCCATCGTGGACAGCCCCAGGATGGTCGTCAGCGCCGTCATGACGATAGGCCGCAGCCTTGTCCTTCCTGCCTCCACCAGAGCCTCATTCATCTCATATCCTGCTGCCACAAGCTGGTTCGTATAATCAATAAATACGATTCCGTTATTTACAATAATTCCTGAAAGCATGACAAATCCGATCATGGCAATCACGCTCATGAGACTTCCTGAGATCAGCAGACCCAGAAATCCTCCGGTAAATGCCAGCGGCACCGTAAACATAACGATGAACGGAGAGCGCAATGACTGGAACTGTGCCACCATGATCAGATACATGAACACAACCGCCAGGGCCAGCATTTTCATAAGCTCCACCATCGTTTCCCGGATCGTCTCATCTTCTCCGGTCATCTTGACCGTATACCCCTCCGGGAACTGATACCGGTTCAATTCTCTCTGTATCCGATTGCTGACCAGGCCCACGTTATCATCCTCCGCCACCTCGGCACTGACATTGATATAGCGGCTCTGCGCATCTCTTGATATGGACTGCAGTCCCTCTCCGTCCTCAAAGGCCGCCACATCCCTTAAAGCAAGCTTTTCCGTACTTCCATCTTCCTTTTTTACATCCAGCACCAGATTGCGGATATCTTCTCTCGTCAGCTCCTGATTTTTCTGCTCTTCCACTACAATGCCGATGGTTGCCGTATCCATTTCCAGGCTGGTTGCGGAGGCCTGATCCCGAAGCTTCGCCGCAAGCTCCTGGTAGATCTGCGCCACCGTCAGATTATGAGCAATCGCTTTCGCCTTGTCCACCACGATCCGCAGTTCTCGGGTCACTTCCTCCATGCCGTCGGATACATTCTGGGTTCCCTTCACATTTGACACGAGCTCCGCTACTTCCCCTGCGATCTTCCGCAGAGTATCCAGATCCGTTCCCTTGATCTGCACGGAAATACCTGAACTTCCCAGGGCGCTCATATCCATGTTGGACATGCTCACATTGATCTCCAGGCCCTGTTCCTCCGCTGCTTTTTCCAGTGCTTTCTGCAATTTGGAATCTGACATTGCCCGATTCTCATTCAGCAGGGCATAGAACTGCACTTCGTTGGAAGAAGAGGAACCGCCCATGCCCATGGAACTGCCTCCCGCCATTCCTCCTACATCTCCCACATCGGCAAGCTCTCTGATCTGCTTCACAAATGCGTCCGCCGCTCTGGCTGTGTCTGCCAGAGGCGTCCCCTCCGGTGTGGAAACGGTCATGCTGATCTCCGTACTCTGCATCGAGGGCATGAACTGTGTCCCCCTGGAAAGCAACAGCGCTCCGCTTATAATAAACAATGCCAGAGAGCCTGCCAGTACCAAAACCTTTCCTTTTAACGCAAGCCGCAGAAGCCTTTCATATCCATCCTGAATCGCCGTGAGCAGCCTTGTCTCCTTATACTGTGTCTTCC
>VSNK01000105.1 GCA_009774255.1 Faecalicatena sp. | reverse complement strand
CAGAATGGCGGGTGCATCTCCGATCTCTCTTCGATGCTCGTTCTTTGAATTTCTCTCTTTAAGAAATTTTCAAGGATTCGTTGTTGTCTATTATTCAGTTATCAAGGTTCTTTTTCTTGTTTTTTCTCTGTCAAGTGACAGCTTATTTACTTTAGCACATCACTTTTACTTTGTCAAGAACTTTTTTCGTTTTTTTTCGAAGTTTTTCTACTGCATTTTTTACAGCAGATATGCCTTTGCCTCAGCAGAAATAATATCCTTTTCCCTGATTCATAAGGCAAACGGAGAAGGAGGGATTTGAACCCTCGCGCCGCTATCAACGACCTACTCCCTTTCCAGGGGAGCCCCTTCGGCCAGCTTGGGTACTTCTCCAAATTGTCCGTCAATCAAAATCAATCTATATGCTTATTCCAACGGAGAGGGTGGGATTCGAACCCACGCGCCCTTGCGGACAAACGGTTTTCAAGACCGCCTCGTTATGACCACTTCGATACCTCTCCATATAATTGTATGCTGTTCCAACCCCGAACAACAATTGGTATTTTAGCATAGGTAAACCTATTCGTCAACCATTATTTTTATTTTTTTCCATTTTTTATCGTTTTTATTCTTAATTTGCTAAAATTCCTTTTTTTCTTGACAATATCGAGTATCGATAATATAATAAAAACATCATTATCGATACTCGATATTAGATTTGATGCTCATGGGAGTGTATGCTTTATTATGGAAGGGGGATATTTTTTATGAAAAAACGAAGAAGCAGCAGATCCTTTCGCTACAGAGACTGCGATGCCTTTGCCGAATATCTGCATGAGCAGTCATTGCAGGGATGGCATTTTAAAGAATTTGGCTTTGGGCTGGTTTTCGAACAAGGGGAGCCTGCCGACATTTATTATACGGTAGAAGTATTCCCCAAGGGAACCGAGATGGATACCCGGCCCGAAAAGAATACGGAAGAATATGCCGAATACTGCGAGGCAGCCGGATGGAAGCTGATTGACAGCCGCCGGAAGTTCTGCGTCTTTTGCCGGACGCGGGAGGATGCGGTTCCCATCGTTGAGCCAAAAGAGCGGTTTGCTAATATCCGGAAGGCAGAGTGGCTCCTCTGGCTGAGTAACGCAATCCCCGTCTTTCTCCTGACCTGCTTCGACTGGATCCAGCTGCTGACCGCAAATTTCAACATCTGGATTTTTAACAATGCCATGCTTCTTATCCTCCTGTTTATGATGCTTTCCTCCGTGGAGCGGCTGTTGGAAGGGATCAATCTTCTGTACTGGTCCGTTACCAGAAGGAGGATACTCCGGGCCGGTGATATCCCGGTGTACAGCAGTGGGAGACACCGTTCCTTTATAGCCTTAATTCCCCTGAGCTTCTTCCTGGTTTCGTCCGTATCTCTCGCATATTTCCAGGATGAATATTTCCTGCCTTATACTCTGCCGCCAGTGGTCATATCGCTCTTAATCCTGCCCACTGCCGTATGGATCGCGTGCCGGAGACCCTCCCGAAGTGATAATTGGAGCTTTCAGATTGTGGCCGGGCTTGGCATTGTCTTCTGCTTTGGCATCCTCATGACCGCACTCATCATTGGAAGGGACTCCGGTGACAAATCCGTTCCCGAGAATGTGGAGGACTTTCCTTTGATTCAGGCAGACTACCGGCAGATGGACGGAGAAATCTCCAGGACATTTTCGGATCATATGGGAGGGTTCCTGGGGAGTCGGAGTTCTTTCTCCGTTGCATATACCGGCGAGGTGCCTCCGGGCGCTGATCCTGCCCAGGCTGATGTGTCAGACAGCCTCTGGTATACCATCTACCAGAGCAGCCGCCCCTGGATCCTGGACAGATTGTGGAAGGATGAGCTGCCGGAGCCGGAAGATCCTTCGGAGGATCGGACCGAGACATGGAATGCCGTCTCTGCGGTAAGCTTCCAAAGACAAAACGGCGTCTGTAACGAGCTGGTGCGTTATCCGGACAAAATATTGATCCTGAATACCGATGAGAGGTTGGACGATCATCAGATTGAGAGCATCCGAAAAAAGCTCCGGCCGTACAAAATGCGGCTGCCTTAGCAGACGCAAGCGTGCGATAGCACGGATTTTGCGAATGGATGAGCAGGTTGGATAATCCAAGAATCATAAATGGTGAAAAAAATGGCAAGAGAAGCATTTCAGACATTGACGGAGCCCATGTACTACATCCTTCTGGCATTGACAGAGGAATGCTGCGGCGTAGACATTATGAATAAAGTAGAAAAGCTGTCCGGAGGCAGGATCCGGGTCGGTCCCGGCACCTTGTACGCCATGCTGGCCCGATTCGAGGAGCATCAGATCATCCGTCTGACTGCGGAGGAAGGCCGGAGGAAGTCTTACATTATTACAGACGCGGGCCTCCTGATGCTGACAAAGGAGTACGCGCGTCTGAAAACAATGGTAGAAGATGGTAATTTTTTCATATCGAAAATGATCTGACACAATACAGGATATAAATACCAAGGAGCACGATCCCCTGGACGCGCGAAGACTTTTTCCGAACCAGAATCGGGAGCAGCAGGACTGCCATTACGGCGATTGCCAGCGGGATATCTGTCATGATCGTCTGGCGCTCCAGAGGAATCCCTTCCACTGCGGCCGGGATCCCGATGACCAGCAGAAGGTTTAGGATGTTTGCGCCCAGGACATTTCCGAGGCCCACATTGCCATAGCCTTTGATCAGCGACACCATGGAAGTGACCAGTTCCGGCAGAGAGGTTCCCAATGCGATAAATGTCACTGCAATGACACGCTCCGGAACTCCCAGCGCCTGGGCGATCAGGATTCCGTTGTTGACCAGCAGATTCGCCCCTGCATAGAGCAGCACCGCGCAGACGGCCAGAATCAAGAGCTGCTTAGGAACGGAAGTCTCTTCTCCTCCCTCCGCTTCTTCCTCATTGTCCTCCCCTGAGGAAAGCCTGACATTGAGACAGGCATACAACACAAACGCCGCCAGGAGCAGGATGCCGATCGGACGGTCATAAATACCTTTCAGCACTCCATAGATCTCCATGACTCCGACCGCAAGAAAGAAAAAGGAGCTGCGCCATGCAAGAGAGCCCGTTCCCACCTGCCGTGCCGGACGGATGGTCTGGCTCAGCCCGGCGATCAGGGCCGTATTACATATGATGGAGCCAAACGCATTTCCGGCAGCGATGGCCGCCGAACCGTCGAACGCAGCCGTTGTGGAGACGAGAATTTCCGGCAGCGTTGTGCCAAGACTCACGATCGTAGCGCCTACCACGATCTGAGGAATCTTCATCTTTCCTGCAATGGCCACAGCCGCATCCACAAGGCGGTCTCCTCCTGCGCAAATCAGGATCAGTCCGAGTACAAACAGTAATACCGTAGAAATCATGTATTGTTCCCCCCTTTTTTTCATACACCATACGGATGATACTGAGCGCCAGATAAATCTGCCGCACCGTATCATATGATGCGCACAGCCGCATAAGGAAGTATGCCGCTTTGCGGCTGCGGCTGGCGCGATACCTACGGCAGATTTCATCGGCTGTGAGTATCTTTTACAATTCCCACCAGATCCCCAATATGTTCCACCTGACGCTGTCTCATATATGCTTCTATCCCTTCCACAACTTCCACGGTCGTCATCGGATTGTAGAAATTGGCCGTGCCGACGGATACCGCGGACGCACCTGCCAGAATAAATTCCAGCGCATCCTCCGCTGAGCTAATCCCGCCCATTCCAATCAGCGGAACCTTTACGGCATTGGCCGCCTGATATACCATGCGTACCGCAATGGGCTTGATCGCAGGCCCGGACACGCCTCCGGTCTTGTTCGCCACCGCAAAGGTCTGCCGGTGAATATCGATCTTCATGCCGGTCAGGGTATTGATCAGGGAAATCACGTCCGCCCCTCCGGCTTCTGCTGCTTTTGCCATCTCCGCAATATCAGTCACATTGGGGCTCAGCTTCACGATGACAGGCTGCTTTGCATGCTTTTTTACTTCCCTTGTGATATTCTCCACGGCTTTCGGGTCCTGGCCGAACGCAATCCCGCCTTCCTTTACATTGGGGCAGGAAATATTGAGCTCCAGCAGATCGATCGGCTCATCCGCCAGACGCTCCACCACTTCCAGATAATCCCCGATTGTTTTTCCACAGACATTTACAATGATCCTTGTGTCAAACTTTTTCAAAAAGGGAATATCCCGCCTGCAGAATAGATCAATACCAGGATTCTGCAGACCGATCGCATTCATCATCCCTCCATAGGTCTCTGCGATACGCGGAGTCGGGTTGCCCGGCCAGGGCACATTTGCCACGCCCTTTGTCACGACAGCGCCCAGGCGGTTCAGATCTACAAATTCACCGTATTCTTCCCCTGAACCAAAAGTCCCTGAGGCGGTCATGACCGGATTTTTCAGTTCTACCCCGGCCAGATTCACGGTCATATCTAAGCCAGATTCCGTATTTCCTGCCGGCATATTTTTTTCTTCCTTTACAGAATTTGCCGTACCGTTCATCAGATCTCCACCTCCGTACTTAAGAATACCGGCCCGTCCTTGCAGACCCGCTTATTGTGTACCTGACTGTGCGCGTCAATCTCTACGGATCGGCAGACACAGGCAAGGCAGGCTCCGATTCCGCACGCCATCCTCTCTTCCATGGACAGATAGCACAAAATATCATTTTCTTCCGCATGTTTCTTTACGGCCCGCAGCATGGGCGCAGGCCCGCAGGCATAGATCACATCCGCCGACAGCCTGTTTGCCGCAATGGCATCCATCACATTTCCACGGGTTCCGGCACTGCCGTCCTCGGTCGCAATGTACAAGGTCCCGTTCTCCTGGAATTCCTCTGTCAGAAACTGTTCATCCCGATAGCCCATCACAAGCTGCTTTCTTGCCTCCAATTGCTTTGCCAGCTCCAGCATAGGCGGTACGCCGATCCCGCCGCCGATCAGGAGCACCTCTTTTCCTGTTCCCGGCTCCATGGGAAATCCATTGCCCAGAGGCCCCAGAATATCTACCGTATCTCCTGGCCGCAGATGTGAAAACTGCTCCGTACCGGTCCCCTTCCCGGTCACCCGGTACACTGCCCGAAGCTGCTTTTTCTCCTGGTCAATCTCACACAGACTGATGGGTCTGGGAAGCAGCTTGCTTTTATCATCTGTATAGATGGACAAAAATTGTCCTGGAACCGCGAGTCCGCCGATTTCCTCCGTTTGGATCCACATGCTGCAGATATCCCCGGCAATCTGCTCCTGAGATACCACGACCGCCTTTTCCTTCCTTTTACAAGACATGTCCTCTCTCCTTTTTCTGAATACTGCACGGCCTGGCCGTGCGCGAATGGCAGCTATTTTTTTGCGGCGTCTAATGCGCTCCGAATATCCGCTTTCATGGCTTCCACCGCCGCGCGGGACGCCTCGCCGAAATGCTCTGGTCCGAAGCGTGCATAAGCCTCCTGCTTGTAAGCGGCAATGATTCCCCGGGAGGAATTCACGATTGCGCCAAGCCCGTCATCATGAAAGAAATGAGCCAGATCCTTGCCCTGTCCGCCCTGCGCGCCGTATCCGGGCACCAGGATATAAGCTTTGGGCATGATCCTGCGCATCACCTTTCCGATCTCCGGATAGGTAGCGCCGACCACCGCGCCGATATAGCTGTACTCCTCTCCCATGCACCGGGTGCCCCACTCGGCAACCTTTTCTCCTACATATTCATACAGAGGCCGGCCGTCAATATACTGATCCTGGAATTCCCCGCTGGACGGATTGGAGGTCTTGACAAGGACAAAGATGCCTTTCTTTTCCTCCTGGCAGACCTTGAGAAAAGGATTCACGCCGTCCGAGCCCAAGTAGGGATTGACCGTTGCAAAATCTTCATCAAACGGGACATACTCCCTGCTTCCCACCTGAACCCTTCCCAGATGGCCGATGGCATACGCCGCGGACGTGGAGCCGATATCGCCCCGTTTTACATCTCCAATGACAACCAGATCCTTTGACTTACAGTAATCTACCGTCTTTTTGAACGCGGCGATTCCCGGTACGCCGAACTGTTCATACATGGCGATCTGCGGCTTCACTGCCGGAATCAGATCACAGACGTGATCCACGATCTCCTTGTTGAACTGCCAGATTGCCTCCGCCGCGCCCTCTAGAGTCTCCCCATATTCCGCAAATGCCTTTTTCTGCACATGTTCCGGTACATAGGCCAGCATCGGATCCAGACCTACAACGATCGGTGCCTCTGTTTTTTTGATCTTCTCAATCATTTTGTTGATCATATTTTTTCCTCCTTAGTAAGCAGCATTCTTAGTAAGCATCATCTATATATGAAAATTCTTTCCCATCTCTTCTTTGAATTCTTTTCCTTTAAAAAGGATCAGCCCCGCTACGAACAGCAGGCAGAAGCCGGCTCCCAGTAGGCTTGGCAGCTTCCATGTGACCGTACCTGCCAAAACCAATATCAGGGGAAGCAGAAAACCGTACCCGGCTGCCATGACCAAATAGATCATGCATTCCCGCAGGGGATATTTCTGTATATAGGATATGACCATCATGGAACACAGTACTGCGATGCTGAGACCAGGCAGCACAAAATCCACGGACCACCTGTGCCAGCCGGTCAGCACATCCCACAGGATACAGCCCACCGTCACCAGCACCAACTGCCACATGGTATTTTTCAGCAGGTTATGCCTCTTGAAGAATCCGATGGTCGATGCCAGCCACATGCTGACGATCCCGCCTGCCGTAAATAACGTCCACGGGACTTCCGGGCGGTGGTTCCAGTGCAGGGCGAACATCAGAATCACAGCCGCCATACACAAAAGGGAAAATCCCTTATATACCTTCATCTCCAGCTCGCTCGGCACATCCGGCTCCGGGAAATCCGGCTCCACCTTTTCCGCCTGAATTCCCTGCTCCCGCAGAATCCGGTAAAAATTGCGCCGGATATTCTCCGTGTCAAATCTGGACGTAAATCCCAGGGACAGCTTGTCCCCAAAGGAGCAAATGCACAACTCCAGCTTCGGCGTGCTGGTATAGATTCCAAACCGGTCAATATCGCGGGCATACTCTTCCGGCATGGTAACCGCGCTCATATTGGAAAAAACGGCGGTTACATTTTTCTCCGCGATCTTGGAGCCTGCCTGGATACACAGATTTTTCAGTTCCAACGGTGCCAGACGCAGAATCGGATTCATCTCCAAGGCAAGCAGTTCGCTCATATGAGTCTCCAGCTTTTCCCTGGTCAGTTCTTCCTTAAAATACTGCCTCACCTGTTCCAAGACAGTCTCAAAGGAACCGTCCCAGTCCCCGAAATCAAACCCCGGCTCGATCCATCCGAAAAAATTGAGCATGGAATCGGAAGGAAAAAACTTCCGCAGATTCACCGGAACCATCAGTACCACCGGCCGTTTTTCCTGCTGCCTGGTCATCTCTTCATGGATGGCACACAAAAGCACCGCAGTCAAAAATACGGTCATGGATACTCCAAGCCTTCGGGAATGCTCCAGCACTTCCTTCACCGACAGAATCCTCTCCTCCACCCGTAGCTGCCCGTTTTCCTTGCGGACCTTTTTCAGCTGATATGCGTGGGCTTTTCGCTTCTTCGGCCTCCGTGCGTCTTTGGAATAATATTTCACAAAGCTGTCATTTTCCTGATCCTGAACCGTCATATCCTCCGGATGCAGGGAAATGTCCTCCAGCCCCTCCCCATGATGCGCCAGAAACAGGTAATTCTTTACCAGCTCCCTCAAGAATTCGGTCGCGCCCGTACCGTCTGTCAGCACATGGAATACCTCAAAATTAATTCTTCTCTTATAATAAGTGACCTCGAACAGCAGTGATTTTTTATCCCGAATATACAATCGGCTGCAGGGCTCTCTGTATTCTTCTCTCACCTCCGGACGGATATTGCTCTTTTCCAGATAATGCCAGAACAGCCCCTTGCGCAGCACCGACAAGAACAAAGGATAGGTCTCAAGAGTACGGTCCAGCGCCTCTTCGAGCAGCCTTGGCTGCACCTCCTCCTTCAGTTCGCAGTAGAAGCGGAACACTCGGGTATTCTGCTTAGAGCTTGCCGCCGAAAACAGCTTTGCCGCGTTGTCCAGCCGCCGCCAGTGTCCCCATTTCTGCTTCACGGTCTTTCCCTCCTAAAAATTCATTGATATACCGGAAACTTTCCTGCACATGTAAATGCTTGATTCCAAGTGCAAAAAATCCATGCAGCGCGCCCTCGATACGCTCCGTCCGAACCTGGTTCCCCGCCTCCGCAAGCCGTTTGCCATACGCTTCCCCTTCATCCCGAAGCGGGTCATACTCTGCCGTGAGGATCAGTGTGTCCGGCTGATTCCGCAGATCTTCCGCCAGATAGGGCGCGAAATAGGGATTCTTCCGATCTGCCTCACTCCCGGCATACAGTTCCACATAATCCCGCATCTTCCCTGCTGTCAGCAGGTAATCCGTTCCATTTTCCCGAACCGACGGAAAGGGCGAATGTTCCGAATAGTCGTTATAGGTTGCCGGATAAATCAGAATCTGCCGGCGGGGCATAAATTCTCCCCGGTCCCGTGCCAGCAGCGACAAAGCCGCAGCCAGGTTGCCCCCCGCGCTGTCGCCGATCAGGGTGATATCCTCCGGGTTCACATTCAGAAGGAACTGCCGGGAAAAAATCGCTTTTGCCGCGGCGTAGCAGTCTTCCAGCCCTGCCGGAAACTTGTGCTCCGGCGCCAGCCGGTATTCCACCGCCACAACAAAATGGTTGGTGGCATTTGCCATGCGTGCGCAGATCCGCTCATAATTGTCAATGCTCTCCGTCACCCAGCCGCCTCCGTGCAGAAAGAGCAAAATCTTCCCCGGATCTGCCGAGTTCTTCTCATAGGCCCGTTCATTTGGAAAATAAATACGCACCGGAACCTCGTGGGACTGGTTATATATCTTCTGGTCGATCTTCCTGTAAAAGATCTTCATGGGATCCAGTTTTTTGAGATCTGCCAGATGACGGGAAGCCTCTACCTCAATTCCGTCAAAGGACAAAGCCTTCAGTATCCTTTTTGTCGCGTTATTGATCATGTTATACCTCTCTGTTCCATAGAGCATTCTCGAAGTGCTCCCATATCATGGTCTTTCCTGATTCATATATTTTCCATTATAGCAGATGTTTGCGCAGAATCCTATGATTTCTTTTACGCATCAGATCAAATTCATCGCATCACTCACATTTTTCACCCCGATCACTTTAATTCCGGTGATGTCTTTTACCATGTGCAGGGACACCGCAGGGATGATGCAAGTCTCAAAGCCAAGCTTTCCGGCCTCTGCCACACGCTGCTCCGGCATATTCACGGCACGGACCTCACCGCTTAGTCCCACTTCTCCGAATACAAGCATTTTTTCATCGATGGGACGATTTTTATAGCTGGACACAAGCGCCATGACAATCCCCAGATCAATGGCCGGTTCACTCATACGGATTCCCCCGGCGATATTCACATAGGCATCGCAGTTGGACATATGCAGTCCGATCCGCTTTTCCAGGACCGCCATAAGCAGGTTAACCCGGTTATAGTCTGTGCCGGTGGCCGTCCTTCTGGGCATTCCGAAGTTGCTCTGGCAGACCAGGGCCTGGATCTCTATGAGAAGCGGACGGGTTCCTTCCATGGAGCAGGCTACCACAGAGCCGGACGCATTTTCCGGCCTCCCGCTGAGCATATATTCCGACGGGTTTTCCACTTCCGTCAGGCCGTTTTGCCGCATCTCAAATACTCCGATCTCATTGGTGGAACCGAAGCGGTTCTTTACCCCTCGGAGAATGCGGTAGGAGGCATGGCGGTCCCCTTCAAAATAGAGAACCGTGTCTACCATATGCTCCAGGACGCGGGGGCCTGCCACCGTTCCCTCCTTTGTCACATGTCCGACAATGAAGATCGTCACCCCAAGACCTTTGGCAAGCTGCATGAACACATTGGTGGACTCCCGGACCTGAGATACACTGCCGGGAGCGGACGCCACCTCTTCATTGTACATGGTCTGTATGGAGTCAATGACCACCAGGTTCGGACGGCGGTTCTCGATGATGTTCCGAATGGTATCGAGATTGGTCTCGCAAAGGAGCTTCAGGTTGTCGCTGAAGGTACCCATGCGGTTCGCACGCAGCTTGATCTGCGCCAGAGATTCCTCCCCGGACACATAGAGCACCTGTTTCTCGCCGGAAAGCCGCTGGCATACCTGTAAAAGCAGTGTGGACTTTCCGATCCCCGGATCCCCTCCCACAAGAATCAGGGAGCCCGGCACGATCCCGCCGCCCAGAACGCGGTCCAGCTCGTCCAGCCCGGTCTTGGTCCGCGAATGGTCATCGGCGCTGACCTCCGACAGCGATAACACCCGGACCTCCCTCTGCTGCCGCACGGCAGCGGTCTTTGCCGTGGTAACCTTTTCCTCGGCGAATGTATTCCATTCCTTGCACGCCGGACACTGCCCAAGCCATTTTGTCTCTTCATGTCCGCAGTTCTGACAGAAATATACCGTTTTCTTTCCTTTTGCCATTCTATTCCTTTCTCCTTCCGCTTCGCCGTGCTTAACCTGCCCCTTATTTGTATAAATTTCTCCATAAGGAGTTGTAGGAAAATAACTGATACAGATTGCACAGGATATTTCTTCGGATGTGCAGGTCAAAAAACGCAGTTCTACACTCCGTTTCGGTCCTTGCTAAACAAGCGCCACTGGCGCTTAGCAACGTAGTGGGCCTTGCCCTAAGGGGTACCATGCGTAGCATGGTGGATTCCTTACGGCTACGTCGAGGCTTTTTGACCTGTGCAGCCGGAGAAATAGACAAGTCAAGATGTGTCAGTTATTTTTCTACAACTCCTAAGCAGGCAATGCGCAGTGCCTCTAACCTTTGCCAAATAGAACGTGCTCCGGGCATGTCATCGCTCAGAGCACCTTTTATGTTACAGTTTAGTATAGCATGGAAACATATAAATATCCATAATTACTTGTTTTTAGATAATTTACTTTTGTTTCAAATGCCTCATGCATAAGTCCTCAAGAACGTGCAATCAGCTAGTACATCATTGCATTAATCTTGAAGTAATAGTGCTCGATATTCGTTTCAGCTGTGCGTCTGCTAACCGACGGTATAGTGGGCTACACCTAGGTTAGCAGGCGTGCAGATGGCGCGGATAGCGAGTGCTGATTACTTAAGAATTAATGCAATGATGTACTAGTAAAACCCACGATAATTATCCACACCTTTCACTTGTCTAAATTTCCATCTGCCGCGTCAGCTTCAATCGACGATTAGGTCATAAGGAATCCTCCCGCAAGCGGGTCCCTCCTTGTGACAACAGCTACCGTCATCGCCTCATTCAGCTTCCTTGCACATGAAAATTTATCCTGCGTGTAAGGTAGCGGTAATTATCGTGGGTTATACTAGACAATAGAATTAACCGAGGTGGGCAGATTTTTTTGATATTGCCCGGAATGGTTATTGGTATTGAAGTGGTATGAAGGGTGGGGAAATAAGCTTGTCTTGATCAACAGTGTAAAATAATGGCAGGGAGGGTCATGACCGTGAATGGAAGAACCGGAAGAAAGGCGTTTTTCAATCAGGAATCAGAAGCAATTGTCCAAAACCTCAAAGATACCCGTCCTTGTGTCCGGGTGCGTCTCCCTTGCTTTGGTTTCCGCAAATCGGATATTCATATCTTATCGCGCTCCCTGACCTTATAAAGATGTTCGGCAAACCGGAATTTGAAACACACGGTTTTATGAGCGATTATTGCTCGCCGTAGGTTATCAATAAAATCCTCCGAAAGCCTTGAAAACAAAGGATTTATCGCAGTCTGCTCCCCTTATCCCTTAACAAATATCCGCTGGTTGTTGTCACAAATGCCAGCAATATGGCAGCATTAAACTACGAACCGTATTTTGAAAGGTTTGCTTCATGGGGCTTTGTTGTAGTCGGCAATGATGACAGACAGGCGGGAGCGGGAATATCAACCTCACAAACTTTGGATTATATGCTGGAGCAAAATCAAAATTTCGACAGCTTGTTTTATGGAAAAATTGATACCCAAAATATCGGAATTACTGGATATTCACAAGGCGGTGCAGGTGCGATTAGAGCGGTAACTGAATGTGAGAACAGCGGTCTGTATAAAACAATTTTTACGGGTAGTGCAGCTCATTCCTACCTTGCACCGATGTGGGGAGGATATGACGCTTCTAAAGTGTCAATTCCGTGGTTTATGACTGCTGCTACTGGAACTTCTGATGATACAGGTGCAACGGACACAACGAAAGAGTGGCTTGGTGTTGCTCCGCTTTCATCTATGGCCGAGAATTACAATGCTATGTCGGGCAATCTATTTAAGCTTCGTGCAAGGGTTGTCGGTGCGGAACACGAGGATATGCAAGAAAGGACAGACGGATATATGACGGCTTGGATGCTGTATCAGTTACAGGGAGAAGAAGAAGCTGGTAAAGCACTTATGGGCGAAAATGCAGAAATCTTAAATAATGCCAACTGGTAGGATATTGAGAAAAACAAGTAAGGATTCAAATATGCAAACCGAATGGATAATCTGCCCCATCTGCGGCAGAAAAACACACAATAAAATACGGGATGATACCGTATTGATAAACTATCCTCTGTATTCCCATCCATGACCGCAAGTTCATCCCGGCTCATCAATTCTTTGCCACATTCATCCTCCTTGTGTTTTTTTACTTACGGAATGTTCTTGCAGTCACATATGCTCCCACAAGCAGATCGCCGCAGCCCACTCCCATCATTACGCCGGCTATAAAGTCCTCCAGATTTGTTCCCCGCAAATACAGGGAAGAAATAATAAGACTCCCTCCTATCAGGATATTTACCAACCCGGTTATCAACTGTTTTTTCTTATCATTTTCCTGCATTTTCATTTGTCCCTCTGTTCCACAGTTTCTATTGCCCTCTTGCGATTTTTGCCGGATACCATTTCTCAAACCATATGGTAAATATCCCCATAAGAATAGGTAAAACGGAATTAACTGCGCCTATGTAAGATTTCATCTGCGTTCCCATAATAAAATAGGTCCAGACAGGCGTTACCAGATACAAAATCCCCCACATCAATGTCAGAATCCGGTTCGTTTTCATAAAGAGGGGATTCTTAAGAGCGTCTTCCCCATTGTACCCATTCATAGAATAATGTGCCGTAAGCGGTATTTTACAAAAACAGGTCAGCGTCCACATCACTCCAAAAGTCAGGTAGGACAGTGGCAAAACCGCTCTAACAGAAGCCCCAAGCAGCACCGCTATGGAAAATCCGCTGACAAAAGCTGCGCTTAGAATATCATAAAGCGTCTTCTTATTATGATAAAAGAGCAGGGGCACCCATGCGCAAACCCCGATACTGACAAAACTTCCGATTTTACTGTTGATTCCTACGGAGATCCAGAAAGCCATCCACGGGATCAGCATGATCTGCATATTGGTTCCTCTTTTTGGCACATGGATTCCTCCGGCAGCTTTTTCCACGGCTTCCGGCCCACTGTCTCCTTTTGCTTTCTTCCTGGCATTTCCCGCATTGTCCCCGAGCCCTACAAAATAATCATCCCATTTCAACAGCAGATTAAAATCGCCCTTTACCTTATAAAGCTGATTCATCAGTGCCTCGTCCCCGCGGATTTCCCCTGCTGCAATCGAGCGCCATAATGATAACGGCGTCTCGATCCTCGTCGTGGCGGTGACGGAACCGTCCGTAACCACCCTGCCTCCGTTTTTCCCCATGACGATCTGATAGCACTCATCCACATCCGTATAGTACATTTCCAGCACCTGTTCCCTGCCGGAATAACTTTCCTTCCTGTAAAGCACCGCCATATTCCTTGTGAAAATCAGGGCATCCGACTCTTTTTCCCCGTCCGTTTTTTCAACTCCCCAGCTCATATCCGCCCATTTTTCAAAAATCTCCCGCGGGTACAGCAGTTGGTTCAGCTTTTCCCTTGTCTCAGGCAGAATTTCCCCTGCCGCATATTCTTTTCCTGCCTCCTGCACATATCCCAGATATTCATCCGTTCTCTTTGACAGGTCGGGTTCACGGAACAGTTCCCCCTGCCCGCAGAAAACAGTGGTATACTCATCCTTCCCGCATACATGGTCAAACAGGCTGCACACCCCATCGTAATTTCCCTGTGCCGTGTAAAAACCACAGGTGGAGATCACCACCGTCTTTTTATTGCTCATGTCGTATCTGGACGGATGACTCCCGTTGCCGATCTGCGCTTCATTTTCCACCATAAAGGGCTCCACCATCGGAAGCTGGCGGTCAATCAGGTTCTTAAGCCCGCCCGGAACAGTAAAATAATAGAGCGGGAAACTCCATATGGTAACATCTGCCCATAACAGCTTTTGAATCACTTCCCGCATATCATCCTGAATACAGCAGACACCGGGGGTTTTGCTCCAGCAGGAAAAACAGCCAAGACATGGTTTAATATCCTGTTGATTCACCTGAATCTCTTCCACTTCAAAAATTTCATGTGTGACTTTGAACCTTTCTTCCATTCCCGCAAGGAATGCTTTTGTCAGTTTATAGGTATTGCTTCTGCTCCCTTTCGGGCTTCCGTTGATCACTAGAATTTTCATTTGTCCCCACTCCTCTATTTTTCACTCTCTACTCCTTCCAACTGTTCCATACAATGCTGCGCCCACTCCATACACATCTGCATGTTCCTGCGCCCATACTCCACCGTCATCCCCCAATACAAGGCTTTTTCTCCGGCATGGAGGAATGCGCTGTAGGCCCCGATCTGCGCCGGTACAGCCTCAAGGCTTTTTAGGAACATTTTGCAATATGCTTCCAGCTCTTTAAAATACCGTATGTTGTCTTCCCTGCTCCGTTCTCCCATAAAGAACACTTTCATCAGAATTGGAGTCCGTGGATTAATCCCCAGGTCACCGTCTGAAAGCCATCTTAAAAGCTCGCATCTCCCCTCCTCCGTAATGGAATAGATATTTTTATCCGGTTTTCCCTGCTGCGGTACAAATGTCTTCTCCACCCACTTCTCTTTTTCTAACGTCTGCAGCTCCCGGTAAATCTGGCTTGTCTGCGCCTTCCAAAAAAAATTCAGGGAATCCCGAAACGCCTGCATAATCTCATATCCTGTCATTTCATGATAATTGATCAATCCCAAAATGCCATGTTTTAACATCTTTATTGCCCTTCCTCTATCATTCCTATTTTGCTTTTCTTTTTTTATCATATTCTACTTGTAGAATATTGTCAACTGGAAAAACCTGCTTCATATTAAATTTTTAGAGAAATCTCTCTGATAAACGCAGACTGATCCCATGACCGCAATCAAAACGGACAATCCGGCAATCCGCAATAAGCCCCTTAACCCTCTCAAGATCATCTTCACTTAAGCCTGCCATCAAAATACCGTCTTCTGTGCTGTCTGTCTTAGCTTTCATAAATATTGTCCTGCATTGAATGCCTCTCAACAGTTCTTCATGCGGTATGCCATTATGGAAACTGTCGTTAAAAAACGTTTCCCCGAATAATGGATCATAATGATTCAGCCCATGAAAACCGCTGAGCGCGGCTTTGGGCCAAAACATCACTTTTATGTGAGAAACGCATTCAGGCGGCTCGGGTCTATGTCGCACACATCTCCACCTGCCCAGCTCAATGCCAGCTGGAGCATTTCCGTAAGGAGTTGTAGAAAAATAACTGATACAGATTGCGCAGGATATTTCTCCGGATGTGCAGGTCAAAAAACGGAGGCGTAGTGGGCTACGTTGAGGCTTTTTGACCTGTGCAGCCGAAGAAATAGACAAGCCAAGATGTGTCAGTTATTTTTCTACAACTCCTAAATGGACTCCCATAGTCCAGACATTCCAGGTCGATGACGAGCGGCTCTCCATCCTTCCATAATACATTTTTACAGTCCATATCCCCGTTGCTGATACAGATCAGCTCCGGTACGCTGTCAAGGGCTGCATTGTATTCCTGCTGCGCCTGATAAAGCAGTTCCCTGTTCCCGGCCAATTCCCCGGCAAGGTCTGAATGCAGAATTTCGGCCAGACGGATGTATCGATCCCAGTCTGTGCGGAGTTGTCCGGCCAGAGGACGGAATGGGTCTGAACATACATTTTCAATAGGAAGCTTATGATCCGTGCCAGAAGTCTGCCGATGATCCGGCAGTGCCCTTCTTTGATCTCATGCCGATCCAGTGCTTTGGCGTCTGTCCATTGGAAGATATGGAAATACTGTCCGTCCCGGCACTGCAGCCCGGAACCGTTGAATTCCAATGCGGGAGCGATCGGTATCCGATGCCCGGACAGGATCCTTTCCAGACGGCCGACCCTTTGATAGCGTTCCAGCACACCGGGGCGCTTCATGATGACCGGGTTCAGCAGCTTTACCGCATAATCCCCCTCTTCATTCCGTCAAAAAAAATTTTCCAGGCGCTATCTTTTTTACCTCCGCCCAACGTTATAATATATAGAGTGACATTCAAGACACCGCTCAGTCAGATATCCATACAACCATGGCTACTTGGCTCGTTGCTATGCGGGAATAAACGGAGAGGAGGGAAGCCATGGACGCGGATTTTCTGCTAATACAAAAAATGCGGATGGGGGACGAACATGCCGTCGATACGTTTGTGAACAAGTACTATCCCAGAATTCTCCAATACTGCCGAACGCATATCGCAGACCAGGCTTATGCCGAGGACCTGACGCAGGAGACCTTCATCCGTTTTTTCCGGACGCTGCCCACCTACCGCCATTACGGGAAAGCGGCAAATTACCTCTACGTGATCGCGGCAAATGTCTGCAACGACTATTACAGAAAAAA
>VSNK01000104.1 GCA_009774255.1 Faecalicatena sp. | reverse complement strand
ATATAGTATGTGTCAACATTTTTATTCTATATATTGTATACCTTAAAACAACAACAAATAACAAATGGAACACTTATCCAATCTTTTGCACAGTTCCTTAATCCAGAGGTTCTTCTAAAAGTTCTCCCAGATCTTCTTCTGATTCTTCCATTTCCTCTGCGGCCTCCAATTCTTCTGATTCTTCATACAACGCATCCGAATCTGCATCATCAGTAAGTGGGAATACGTTTCGGGCAATGCCCCTCCCCTGTTCATCCATTTCGGTTTGGAATTTTACAGCTTCATCCGGCAGCAGCTTTCTAAAGCCTTCCATCTGGATCTCCGAAAAATGCACGAAAAATTCTTTTCCTGCCTCGTCCGCAACAAATCCATATCCTCTCCTTGCGCTAAACCATTTCACCGTTCCTTTTACAAAATTTTCTGCCATGTTTATCTTCTCCTTTTCTATTTTTTTTCTCCACGCATGGCGCGCGGAAAGTGGGATAGCGCGGAATCGAACCGCACCCGTCTCACCAAAGCATCCCGCCCTTTGAGTGGCTTATACCAACTCCTCAAAACCATAAAACAAATCCGCATTCAGCACGGCATCCAGTCCATCCATACCAGACAATGCCGCTTCTTTTGTTCTTCGAAAGTAAAAACGATACCGTTTCCCCACCTGGCATCTGCTTCCTTTATCAATCAGCAGCGTAGTACAACGTCCATCAGCCTGGCGTACATGTACCTTATACACTTTTCCGAACCGGTATCTGCCCTGAATCCGAAAAACCACTCCCTCTACCGTTTCGTATCCTTTTTTCTCTGCCAGCGCAAACAGACTGTATGCTTTATAAACACAGAACATACTGAGCACGGCTGACCAGAAGATATAACTGCCCTCCCCCAGTCCCCTTCCCATATGGATCCCAGGAAACAGGATCAAGAAAGACAGGATGACTGTTTTTAATATCCTGTCTTTCAGCACCACAGGGAATTTTTCATATTGTTCCATACGGCTCTCGATCCGTTTCATGAGTGCTTCCAGTTTCTTTTTTGTTTGTTTTTGCTCCAATCGCTTTTCTCCTCCTGCTTTTTTGATCCTGTCCTGCCATGGGCGCCTTCTGCTTCTGTTCCCGGCGCAGGATCTTTCTTTACGGGTTCCAGGCTAAAATTTATGCAGCCAAACATTTATGAGAAAAGAAGCAGCGCAATCTTAGGCACCAGGTATAGCAGGAACAGCCCCGCGAAAACCCGAAACACACCGCGCGGCTTTTTCATTTTCCACAGTTCCTGCTTTTTTGTTCCTACAATATGAACACTCCCCGGCACCTCCCATTTCACTCTGCGGTAAAATCTCCGGAAAGCTGCCGTTTTATATCCAAAGGACTTTACCAGAAAGATGTGCCCCGCCTTTTCCTCCTGCCCCAGCAGGATAAAACTTTTCTCAGCATTTTCCCGGAGGACCACATAAAATTCCGGAATCCCCGGCCGGCTTCCCTCCACGATCTTCTCAATCTCATCCAAAAAGATCCGGCAGGACTCATAATTCCCATGGCTTTCCATCTGGCGGACGACCATGCACTCCTTTGTGACTTCCAGATAACAGTTCCTGGTCTCCATGATCTGCCGGCTCATACGGATAGCCGCAGTCAGGGACAGAAAGGTGCAGATGCCGGATGCCAGCAGCAGATACACAAGTTCCCAATTCCACGCTCCCCTGGAAATGAAATGCAGAAAAAGCAGTCCCAGTATGGTACTGCCCCCTGCACCAGCCAGACAGCGCTCCCGGCTGTCCATCACCTCATATACATCTTCATCCGTAGCTCTTAATACCATACCTGCCTTCCTTTCTGCATGCTGACCACATTTCAAAGATTTTGTCTATGCACCATGCTTGATCTGCCTTGTGATAATACCCTCCGCAACCTCGAACCTGTCGTTGATCCTGGTCACAACGAATCCCACCTGGTCTTTTTTCCCAGGCAGGCTTGCGGTATTACAGGAATGGGCGATTGCATTGACACCGATATTCAGCCTGATAAAATAAGTTCCTTTATATACGTCTGTGATGATTCCTACATATTTCCCCTGTCTGTGGCATTTTTTCAGGTTGTCCTTATTGGTGTTCGGCGTCGCGCTTTTTGCATCTACCGAAACAGTGACCTCTTCGGGAGATTTTGCCTCCACCTTGTTGACCATGACCAGCGCCAGGTCTCCCACCTGGAACCGCTCCCCTGCATCTACCATCCATTCCCAGGCCATATCCCTCGCCCGGACCGAGCATTCTACGCCGAACACTTCCAGGCGCACTGCCCTTGGGGCCACTGCGATCACCCTCGCTTCCACAAGACGCCCCGGATACAGCATCGGCTTTTCCTCCGGATTCTCCGAGAAATAAAACATCTGCCGTTTTTTGAGCATGGCGTCTTTCCGGGATGCTACAACGCTTTTTGACTTTGCGTCCAGATCCTTGATCAGAAAATCGATGCTGCAGCCCAGCATGTTGTTGGCAATCCTTGTCTGCCGGTTCAGGGCGTCAGAGTTCTCCCTGCCGTCGCCGCTCAGGTTGATCATCATTTCATCCATGGGGATGATGATCCGAAACCCATTGAAATAGGTAACCGCTACGACCCATCCGCTTTCCAGCTTTTCAATCCCGCTTAAGGCTCCTGTCAGGATCTTCCTGGTACGATGCGCGTTCAGCAGCTGATGCCACCTGGCATCCTCCTGGTCTTTCAGAGATTCCACGTGAGAATCCACATCGATCGTCAGGATACTGTCCGGTAAAACTGCCCTTGGGATCTCCTGCGCCTCCGGCTGAGTAACCTCTACTTTTTTCTTCTTTGATTTTTCTTCCATATACAGCCTCCTATTTTTTATTATGAAAAAAAGGCACAAAAAAACAGCCCTTTCAGGCTGGATTGATGTGCCTCATCTTTTTACAGTTACCATTTTAAAACACGGGAAATCTTATGTCAATAGCATTACAGTTGCAATACGATCGCAATATCGTCGCACCTTAGTCGCAGAATCCGGACATCCATTCTTCCCACTGATCCCGCGAAAAATAACAGATTCTTCCGTAAATTTCCCGGCAGATATGGTTCTGCTCCAGATATTCCCGACCACAGAGTTCCGGGTTATCCTTAGCCCATCCTGTCTCTTCCTGAAACGATTCCCAGGTATCGAAAACCTGAATGCATTTCCATGCCTGTTCCAGCTTTTCCCGCTCTTCTTCTCCGATGTAAACAGCAAACTCCCGCTTTAAAAGTCTTACAAACCCATACCGTATCAGCGTAAGATCCAATATCTCCTCCTTCTGCATCCTTCCCACTCCTTCCATTTCCGCCTGATCTTATGACGGACTTTTTCGCTTCGCGAGTCAGACACCTTGCAGCAGTGCCATGAATCTTCACGACATTTGTTATACTGAGCGGCAGATCAGTCTGGCGTCTGTGAAAATAAATCTTCCACCTTCATGACGCTTTCTGCCGTCTGTTCTACGGTACTGCTTGTATACGCCTTTTCCTGATGCCGCTTTTTCACCTCGTAATCCGACCGTAATGGTCCTTTTTCCTGCATGGCCGCCATCCCTACGCTTTCTGCAACCGAATCCATCTCCTTTTGATCCGCTTCCGTCTCTGTTTCCCAATCCTGCCCTTTGTGCATTTCCTCCGCTTTCCGCCACTCCGGGATATGTTCTGCCGTCTTTTCCATTTTCAGATACCTGGAATCGGGATGCTTTGTATAATCCATCTTACGGACACGCAGCGCCTTCTGCCCCCGGATAAACAAAAGTCCCATATCCCAGGGAAACCGGAGAACCTCATCCGGAAGCAAGAGCTGCCGCTTTCCTATAGAGGAGGACTCGGAATATTCCGGTACATAGTCGGTCATGCGCATGGTATAATAGTTTTTCCGGATGGAATCCACCGCCACGGTGATCTCTCCGGAACGCCTGCTGAAATATTCCGCCGTGGTCAGGTCATTGCAGCCTAAAAACATGGAGAAATCACAGCCACCCAATATTTCCTCCCACTGGTTGTCCGGATACCGGTTCTGCATCTGGGGAATGTTCTGGAACAGAATACTCATTCCAATCCCCCTGCTGCGGGCCGTAGCCAGCTTTTTCTTAAAATCCGGAATCACTCCGATATTGGGAAATTCATCTAACACCATCATCATCGGTACAGGCAGCTTCCTCTCTTTTGTACTGTCCGCCAGCCGAACCAGCTTAATGCTCAAAAAAGACGTAAACAGGGTTGCTAATACGTCATACGTAGAATCCTGGTCGGAAGTGATACAAAAATACGCGCACTTCTGTTTCCCAGGCAGGGTCAGGTCAATCTCCCTATGGCTGGTGATCTTCTGGACTGTTTTATTCTGCAGAATCTGCAGCCGGGTTCCCAGTCCCAGCACCGCATTCCCTTTCACTTTCTCCGCTTTGCTGAACAGCCGGTAAGGCCCTTTCGCCGGATGGCTGTCCGGCAGCTTGTCAAAAATCGCGTCCAGAGCTTCTACGCTTTTGTTGATCAGCAGGTTATAGGCCTCCGGAAACGTCTTCTTTCCCGGCGGGTACTCCTCATACACATACAGACAAAGTGCCTTCAGAAGATCCATTTCCACGTTATCATAGAAATGGTCAAACTTATCCGTGGTATTCCGGATCACCACATCCACAAAAATATCAATCAGTCCGCCGTCGTCTATCTCCGCCAGGCAGTCCCACGCATCGGAGTGTGCCAGGTCGATCAGGTTCAGCTGCCTGCATACATAGGACTGCTCCCTCAAATATACGACCAGATCCTCATACAATTCACTTTTGGGATCCGAAAGATACATGCTTTCCCCACGCCTGATACACTGCAGAGCCATCACCCTTGCAAATGCCCGGGATTTCATGGAGCCCTGGGAGCCGCATACCGCAAAATTCCGGTTCAGCGGTGAATCCACAGGCAGGCTGAGTACACTGCCGTCTTCTATGTCCGTCCCGAAAATCACCCCTTTCACCTCCCCGGCGTCTCCGTGGAATTCGAGCACCTCCTTCTGAACCTCCTTTTCCATGTACCCGGCTGTTCCATAGGTTCCTTTAACGGAATACTCAAAGTTGCGCTCCTCATCCCTTCCGGCTGTCTCCCTACCCTTTCCCAGCCAGGATATCGCAGCCGCCACCAGTGCAAACGTGGGAATCACCAGCAGTGAAAAACGGATCCCCATTCCGGTTCCAATCCCATGTGCCAGACAGGCAGACGGGTTCAGCCGGATCTTTGCTTCCATAAAAAACTGTGCCAAAAAACCGCCCACGTAAAAAGCCAGGAGCACGAGCCCCAATACAGAAACCAGTTCCTTCCATCTCTGCTTCATCCATTCTCTCCATTTTTTATTAATCGTTTTTTCTCCTCCCATCTGCCGCCATTAACCGCTTTCAATATACCGCATCACTTTTTCTGATGAAACCGCCAGTATCTCCACCCCCTTTCCCAAATAGGTCCGGAGGGCGTCCGTCTGGAAATCCAGGCAGACCACCTTTCCGTCCCCCGTCCAGTCCATCTCCTGCCGGATGCGCATCAGATCCCGAAGCTCCAGCTCGTAGCAGAAGTACACGGGATTTCCATTTTCATCATAGCCAGTGGGAAGTGCATATTCCTTATCTGCCCGTTTCTCCAACATCTGACATAAAAAATCCCGGAACCGCCTGCCCGCATCCCGGTCTGTCACCAGCCGGAACTGAACACGGCTTACGTCTTCCATAGAAAAATAATAGTAATGCTCAAAGACATCATCTACCTGAAACAGTTCCCCTTTAAGCCCTCCGTCACTTTCCAGAAGTTCCGGCATCAGATCCATGGTATTTCCGATCATCACCGCATCCGCCCCATAGACAGAGCCCTGTTCCATCATTACCCCTTCCGCAAAACTGCGCATGGAGCGCTCCATCTTCTTTGCCCATTTCATCCGCCGATCCATGGAATGGTAGACCACGAATATCTGCTGCTCACAGAGAAGCAGGCCGCAGGCCCGGGAGCCTTTGATCCTGTCGGAATTTCGTTTAAACTCTGCCGCCCCATAATAAGCCGGGTTCTTTGACCCTTTTCCGAAAACAGGCGGGAACCCCGGCTTTTCTGTCAGAAACATCCTGAGCCCCATCCTGTAAAAAAAAATCCACGCCATGCTCATCCGGTGCAGGCGCAGACGTTTTTGTGGTTCACTTTTTACATGGTTTGTCTCAGACAGACCCTCCAAATACAGGGAAACGTCCCCCGGATATCTGCACAGCAGTTCCCGCCTTCCCTTTGCCTTTAATGTGTATCCCCTGATCCCGTCCTTCTTGCGTACAGATATATACCCTTCCTTTTTCAGCTGTGTCGCCAGATAAGCGGCATAGGTCTTTGAACCCACCGCAGTCCCGGCCATCTCCACAGGGAACTCCCCGCTGATCCCGATCAGCTTTAACAGCAAATCCCGCTTTTCCACTTGTGCCTGTCCCACCCCGCTTTCCTTGAAACCATACCCTGTCCCTTGAATACATGGGTACTTTTCTCCAAATCCATTTTCCGTTTCCCACCATATTTTCAGGCTTTTCGGCTTCTCCGGCACATCGAAACCGCCATGCCTGAAACATCGGAATTTTTCGATATGCCTATCCCCCGTAATTCTGTCTATCCAGCCATTCTGGGAATGCCTCCTGCTTCATCACACAGATACAGGTTCCATCTTCCTCCCCCAGCCGGCTTTCATGATATACATTGATATACAGGCCGCCGTCGGATCTTAAAAAGAAATTTGAGATCACATCCAGCACATGTTTTTCCTCAATATTGTCATGATCCCTCACCCTTCCCAGAGGAAGCCCTTTCTCATAGCAGTGCAAAAAGCAGACGGTTCCTTTTTCAAAAAACGGGATTTCCTGCCCCTGCCCGGCCCGTTTAGCACACCAATTTCGCAGCGCCGTATACAGGGGCTGGTACAGATAATCCGTATATGCGGATTTCCTGTGGGGAATCAATACCGGCATGGAGATCCGCAGGATTTCCTGCACATATTCCACTTCAATTCCGTGGATGTGAACCAGCGCATTCTTATAATCCACATATTTCTGTGTATCCAACGTCAGTTCTAAAGTCAGCCTTCTAAGCCGCTCCGTCAGATATTCCGAATTTTTTGCCGCATCCACGATCATGTCATTCAGGCTGTCATACCGTACCGCCCCGTCCTTCCTGCAATAGGAACGCAGGATCCCTCTGGCCTCTGCAACCCGCTGTTCCACTTCCCCGGAGATGCGCTGTACATGGTCTAACTGTTTCTGCATCTTCGCCAGCGCATTGGGTTCACCGCCCTTTTTTATAATATTCGACTTCACCATCCTCCTTCACCGTGCAAAAGCCAATGGCGCCCGGAAGGTCGATGGCCGGGATATCTTCCGGAGATTCCACCACCACGATATGGCCGCTTTTCTCCATATCCCGCTTCGCGAACATGCGGTCTGCCAGCCCGGCATCCTTCCTGGATATATACAGGATATCGTAGAGCTCCGCGTCCCCGACAAATACGATACGGACCGGGTATTCTTCCCGGGAAACCAGAAAATGCTCTTCTATTTTTTTCTGCTTCATCAATGAGAGCAGCACCCAGACTGCCTGCATCGTCCCCGGCTCCCCCGCCTGATAGGAATTCTCGTTTGCTGCCACCATCCTGGTGTTTGGATTGATATAGATCTGCTGCTCTTTTTCCAGGGCTTTCAGGGCTTTCCCCACATATGCATCTCTCCCGTCCTGCCTGAAAAACGCATAAATCTGTCTTTTATAGAGCGTATTATATCTTTTCACGAGTCCCAGCACTTCCCGTTCCATCTGCCTCTGGTTATTTAGGTTCTCCATTGTCTTTGCACCCTTTCTATTTGTACGGACAGCGCAATCCAGCGCAGTCCTGTTCTGAACAGTTCCAATGTTTTTACGTTTTATTTTTCTTTACGCTTATTTCACGCATACAACACGTTTTAATTTGTGATATTTCTTTTATCACGTAAACAATACGCCATTTTTTTTGATAGACGTTTTGATTGCACATACAATACGCATTCTTTACGTGTTACGCCTTCCTCTCCCTCCTTTCCCATTTCATACGTAATAAAAACGCATGGAACACGTATAAAAACAATTTCCGTCCCTTCCCTGACGTTTCCATCACGTAATCCATGCGTTTTCTATTTCACTATATTTTTTCACCCTATTTTTTACAGCTTCTGGCGTTTCCCGTAAGCCGTATTCCCATACCGTTTCAGACGTTCCTTCAATTCCTGCAGGTCCTTCCGGTCTGTGGTGATCAGGTCTTTCTCCAACTGGCTTGCCTTAAATTCCACCAGCAGGTTATTGTTATTGGTGGAGATCAGCCCGCTCCCTCTTTCAAATTTCTGGATCGCCAGCATCTCCGCCTCGGACAGATCCAGTTCCTCACGGATACGCTCCGCCTCCCGGCTCTCCAGGTTCAGTATGATCTTTGTTTTCGAGTTGCTCAGAATCCCCTTCCCATATTTTCCTTCTTTCAGCGCGAAAAAGTCTACCAGATCCTGTGTGGCGCAAACCGCGGAACCGCCATATCCCCGGATCACCTTGAATATTTCCAGCACATAGGTCGCCGCCATCTCATTTGTGGACAGCAGCTTCCATACCTCGTCTATAAAAATGGCTTTTTCCATCGTCCGGTCTTCCTTCGCCTTTGCCCACACGAAATCCAGGGCTACGAACATCCCCAGGAGCAGGTCGCCGGACAGTTCGGAAATATCTAGGACAACATACTTGTTGCTCAGATCCACATTGGTCTGCTGGTTAAAGGAGGACGCGGATCCATGCACCAGACGGTTCAGGATGTTTGCAAGCCTCCTGGTCTCCGACTTTTTCATCAATACCTCATACAGGTCCCCCAGGATCGGCATTTCCTTGTAAGCCCCGGGCTTCCCCGCATCCCAAAGGCTCTCATTGTCGTGGGTGATCCCTTTGCCCTTATATGTCACGATCAATGCCTCGTCCAAAAGCTGCTTTTCCTCATAGGACATATCCGGAATCAGCAGGGAAAAGAAGATATGCAGGCTCTGGATCTTGACCGCCAGTTCCGAACGTTTTGCTGTCTGCCCGTCCAGGATATCATTTGCCGCATTGTCGGAATGCCGGATCTCCATCACATTGATACAGTTCCTGGAGCCGGGGGAAATCTGGATAAATTCCCCTCCGATATTTTTCGAAGCCCTGGCAAACTCATGTCCCTTATCCGGCGCAATGATAAACACCTGGATATTCTTCCGTCTCATGCGCAGCGCCATTAACTGCATGGTAAATGTCTTTCCGGCCCCGGAGGTCCCCATAATCGCAATGTTCGCATTTTTATAGGATGCGGAATTGAAGATATCCACGATCACAAGGGAGCTGTTCGCTTTATTGACTCCCATCATGATCCCGTCCTTGTCCGACATTTCATAAGAGGTAAAAGGATAGCATGCCGCCACGCCGGAGGTCAGCACGTTCCGTTTGGAACGCTGGTAAATGTTCTGATCCAGTGCCAGCAGCGGCAGGGATGACCGGAATGCTTCCTCTTCCCGGAACAGGCACTGCACTGAACTAAGATCCTGGGAATTTAAAAGCTTATTCATCTCCCTGGCTCTCCACTCCACTTCCTTCGCACTGTTTCCGGTAATGGTGATCAAAATAGAAATATAATAAAAATCCTCACTCCGGCTCAGCCCGTTTTTCAGGTAATAGCCTGCATGAATGGATTCCGACAGGTCGTCATAATCACTGTTCGTATCATAGGTATCTTTGATCTTCGAGCGGTTCAGACGAATCCTCCTCCCGATCCGTTCCATGCTCCGTGTCTTATCCTGCCTGAATACGAAAAGATCTACGTCAATCCCTTCCCCCGCATTGATCAGCAGGGACAGCCACCCGGCAGGCACTTTGGAGCGGTACTTGTTGGACGGGATGAACAGGTAGGTATGGTACACCCCGTCCAGCACCACATAATTGCGGTGCCGGAAATCCAGTTCCTTCGGTGAAACCAGCTCCGTAACCGGGATATGCGCCACGCTCTCTTTTCCATTTTCCTTTTCATACCACTCCATCACCTCCTGGATCTTGCCGGACAGAGGCATCAGCACACTGGTACGCCGGTTCAGCATCTGATACAGCACATCTACGCAAAACCGGGTCTCATTTTCATGGGTCATGACCACGTTGCCGCACATGGACAGATACCGCTTCGCCGTCTGGACTGCCGACCGCATATACACCGCCACTTCCTTTTCCGTGGGATTTTTACTCCTGTTATAGGAGCTGTACTCAAACACCAGGAAGAATCTCCTGGTAATGGCCTCCTTTGTCCCAACATTTCGGATCAGCTGCATATAATCCTCCTGCAGGATCCGGCACCTTGCATCCTGCTCATGATCGATTTCTTCCTGAATCCTTTTCAGGTAATCCGCAATATCTGCTTTTCTGGAAATGACCTTAAACTGCATCCGTACCGGTGAAATCTTTAAATAGCTTAAAAAGGAAGAAATGATATTTCGCTGTTCTCCCGGGCTTCGCAGCAGAAAATTGATGGGCAGGATCTCTACCACCTTCACAAATCGATGGTCTGTCGTATAAATAATCCCGTTTTTAATCTTTTGGATTGGAAGATAGGAGGAAGCCCAGGTAAAGGGCAGGAAGTCCTCTGTCTCTGCTCTTTCGCAGCGCTTCATCCCCTGCTTTTTCTCTTTTCCATCCTCTTTGTCCGGAAGTTTTTCTTTTTTATGCTGCCGGATCTCCTTCCTTGCCGCTTTTTCTTCCTGAAGCGTTTCTTTTCTCAGGCGGCTTTCCTCCCGCGCCCTTTTCCTGCCGTCTTTTTGCTCCATTTTCCGGCTTCTTTTTTCTTCCTTCCGGCCTCGCTTTTCCTGTGTTTTTGCTTCTCTTAATTTTCGTTTCAGTTCCCTGACTTCGCTGCTTATATCCAGCACCTCCCTTTCCGGATCCCCTCTTTTTCTTCCTCTTCTCCATCTTCCTGAGCCTCCGGTTCCTGTTCAGCCTGTCCCGCCCGTCTGGCTCTGTAAGCAGCCTCCTCTTTTTCAGATAACAGAAGAAATGGAACACGAATGAAGACAGGCTTTCCCCCTGCACACCCAGGATGGAAAAGATTGTCCCGGGAATCAGGACAATCACACCTGCATAAATTTTCGCCTTCATTTCCCAGTCCAGGGCCAGAAGCGCCTGCAATAAAAAAAAGACAAGGATGACTGTCTCTACGGCATTCCTGGTCCTGACCCTTCCCGAAAACAGGGTTCCCTCTTCTGCGAAATTCGGCGGTATAGTGTAAATGTCCACCCTGCCTTTTCCCAATAAATACCTCCTCTCTGGTCAATCTTTGAATCTGATTTTCCCTGACCTTCCGGCTACTTTTTACACATATTTTCCCTGCCGCTTTTTCGATACGGCATAGCCAATTAAGCCGACAGCCAGCGCGAGCCCAAATAGTAACATGATTGTTTTATTTTGTTCCCTCAATACTTTCACCTCTTCCGTCTCTGTTTTCTTAATTTCTCCGGCAGCTTCCAGATTGGGCTTTTCTTCCCTCTGAACCTCCCCTGAATCCTGCAGTTCTTCTACAGGCTCCATTCCCCCGATTTCTGTTTCCTTCTTCTCCGCCCCATCTGTCACTTCCGCCTGCTGTACAGACATTACCGCCAGAGGGACAAGGATGCATAGGCCGGCTGACATCTGCAAAGGCTGTTCCGGGACATCTACCTGATAACATTTTTCCATCCACTCCGCTTCCGCCGATACCACACAGTAGTTTCCGGTCGCTGCCGCCAGATTCCTTTCATATCCGTTTTCCTGATTTAACTCCGCCGAAATCCTCCTTCCGCCCGCCTCCTGTAAGACGACTCTGACTGTGCCGCCAAATGCGCAGAACCGGTCACACCGGAATGCAAATTTCCCCTGGTTTAATTCTGTGGACGTATATTCTTCCTCCCATACCTCCTGTCCCATTTCCATGGAAACCCCAGGCTCCTCCTTTCCTGCCTCCGGCTCCCTGGCAAGCGCTGTCTGTGTGTTCCAAAAACAAAGCAGGCAAATCCCTGCCGCAAGCATGTATCCCATAAATCTCTGCATCTGTCCTCTTCCTCCCTATTTTCCTATAATCCAAAAAGCTCCTTCACTCAGATCCCGGCCGTATGACAGGATTGTATCCGGGCTGTAGACCTTTGCCGTCCGTTCCCTGCTTGCACAGTCTGCTATCGTAATATATCCGTTGGCTGTCACCCCTGTCAGCACAATAAAATGTCCGCTCGCGCCCCCGGTGATCGTATAGGCCTCACAGATTTCCACCACCATCTTCCCTTCTTTCAAGGAACTGATGATATAGTCCATCCGGTCTTTCCCTACCCGTTCGCAGGTAAGCCCCCAATGTCGGGCAGCATTTGTAGGGAAGGAATGGCAGGTTCCCACACCGGAAACATATTCCCCGTTGCTGATGGCATAGCTGCTGGTCACCTGGGGATTCACATTCTCTCCGGTCAGCGTGGAGATCACGATGGATAATGATGTGGGGCCGCATCCGGCTTCCCCGATGGTACTGGTTCCATAAGCCATGCCTGCCCAGGGCGCTTCACACTGATTAAAATAGGTGACTTTTTTCACGCAGTTCCCTGCCGTATCGTAGGTAATGATATCCCCCGTGGCATCAATATCCCCGTAATAGGAATCCCCAGCGCTTCCGCCTGTCACAAAATCTGTCCAGGAGAACTCTGTAAAGAGCACTTCCTTCAAGGAATCCACGCCTCCCTGTAGCAACTCCAACAGCTTCAGCACCAGTTCAAAGGTTCTCTGATCCATCACATACCGGTAAGAATATCCGGACGCACTGCCCTGAACCTGTGTATTCAATGCCACGGCAAGCGTATACTCCACCCTCTTTTGTAAAGCAGTTCCCTGCTCCACGGATACAGTTCCGCCGCTTGCCTTCAGGCTTTCGTATGTTGCCCTCTCTACCTCTGTCGTACCGGATGCCGAATGAAAAAAATATCTGTCCTCCGTTCCTCCGCTTTCTGTTTCATCCGTTACGGACCAGGTAAAAAAATGCTCCAGGTTCTCCTCCACAGCGCCTTTTAAAAGTACATATGACTCCTCCAGTTCCTCCGGCTTTCCCTCTTCTTCCACTGCACCGCTCTCTTCCGGGCTTTCGGTGTCTGTTTCCGGTTTTCCGGCTCCTGTCTCCAGAATCGTCAAATATCCCATGACTTTCTCCACATACCTTTCGGTCTCCCCATTATGGGGGACCTGATAGCCTGCGTTGATCACTCCGCCCGGCCCTGCATTGTAGGCGGCGATTGCCAGTTCCAGCCCGTTCGGGTAGGACTGGAACATTTCCAGGCTCTGTGCCATATATTTTGCGGCCCCCATGATGTTCTCTCTTGGGTCGTAAGGATTGGCCACTCCCAGGGATGCGGCTGTTGCCGGCATAAGCTGCATCACCCCGATTGCTCCGGCCGGGGATACCGCATTGGGATTGAATCCGGACTCCACCATCCCCATAGAAATGAGCAGTGCTGCCGGAACGTTGTAGGTGCGGGCTGCCTCCTCAAAATAGGCGTCATAGGGGGAGCTTAAGTCGGTTGCCATATCTCCGTACTGCGAAACTCCCAAAAACGAATTCAAGGTAGAACGATCCCATTTTTCAGAGAGCAATATTGCCAGATAATAGTTCAGGTTCTTTTTCAGCCTGCTCTCATACTCGTCAATCACTGTCAGCTCACAGTCCCCATACCTGGCGTTTCTATCTGTTTCGATTTCCTGCAGGAGCGCGTTCCGCTTTCCCTCTATGATCTGAAGGAGCTCATTTTTCCTGCCTTCATCCTCCAAAATCAGTTCCACCCGTGCCTTAATTCTGGATAGTTCTGTTGACTGTGCTTCATTTGCAAAATCATCCGCATCCAAAAACCCCAGATATGACAAAATGATTCCGATAAAGTTTACAATGATAAACAGCCATAAAAAGAGAGCCGCCGCAACCGCAGCAGCGACTTTCCAGATGGTACGGTTGGCCGCCAGGGATGCAATACATGCTCCCAAAGGCCCGCCCAGTGCGGTTCCTACAGCGGCTCCGGCCGCCCCTGCGCCGCTCTTGGCGGCCGCAATGACAGCATGTGCCGTCTGGATCGTGCCGGCTGTCTGCATGGCAGCACCGGCAGCCTGTCCAAATGTCCCGGAACCCGTTCTTTCTTCCTGCATATATTCACCTCATTTCCTGCCAGAATATCCTGATCTCCTTCTGATACTTCATGCTGTGTAAGGGATTTCACTTTCTTTCAGCCTGCTATTCTGACAAATCGTCCCCATTGTCAGGGTTCCTGTTTTTCCATCTTTTTAATTCCTCCCGGGATTCCGGGACTCTTGGAATCTCCCCGGAAGAATCTGACGGATGCATTTGCCGGCCCGGATTGTCTTTCCTTCCAGATTCCAGGTGGTTTTCCAGATGATTTTCTGATGAAGGATCCACAGGCTCGTCAAATACGTTCTGAATCGGTTCTCCCTTTTCCTGATCCCAGGCATCTCCTGCCCCGTTTGTGTTCTCCCATACACCGGTTTCCGGAAGCTTTCCGGTCTCCCCGGCATTCCATTGCATGCCGCCTGTTTCTCCCATTTCGCCGCTTTGTCCGCTGGTTTCTCCAGTTCCCGGGTCTCCAGCCATCGGCGGGCTTTCCATAGCCATACCCAGCTCACTGAGGATTCCGGCATCTCCCGTCTCTTCCCCACTTCCCCGGGAATGGTTACCGGCCAGAGAGGTTCGTCCGTCAAAAGCGGTTCCTGCTCCGCCTGCAGACACATCCCCGGCTCCAGTCTCCTCTGAAATCATGCCGCCTTCCAAATCCATCTCTGCTTCCGCACCTTCTTCCTCTTCGTTTTCTTTTTCCCTGTTTACCGGATAATCACCAGGTCCACCCATACGTTCTTCCCCGCCGTACATTTCCGGGATACTGCTTTCCACATCGGACAGCATTCCCGCATCCAGTTCTTCGGCTTCTTCCGCATCCAGCTCCGGATCTGACGGTGGACAGCCCATATCCTGCCATCCTGCCCCATCTGAAAAGGCATTTCCGTCGAAATCTTCCTCTTCTCCATCTTCCATAGCCGGCATCTCTCCCAGGGCTTCCAGTACATTTTTATCCTCCATCTCTTCCATGTCTGCACCCTGTAAATCCGGGTCGTCCTCCGAAACCCTTCCAAAGACATCTTCCATTTCCGACTCCTCCCCGGCAGCTTCCATCCCCATGCCATCCGTACTCATAGGAATCGGACCGCCCATACCCTGCGTCATGTCCTGCGTTCCTGCCGCTGCGGATGCGCCATCTCCTCCATCTCCGGATTCAGATGCGCCGTCTCCCGAACCTGAACCGCTTCTGCCCACATGGGAAAAGATCCTCCCGGCAGCCATGAGAAGCCCCATTGCCCCCATGCCGCCAGACGGCCGTCCTAAATTCACCCCAAGAGAAGCCATATAGGAATCCAGCTTGAATGTGATCTTGCAGAAACCGATCAGGCATAAGGTAGCAACGAAAAACTTCGTGAATCCATACCCGCTTGCCATCATGTTTCCGTAGCCGGATTCAAACATCTTCATGCACCACGCATTCATAATGATGAGCACCACCTGTCCGCCAAACATCTTTGCCCAGGAGGCCAGAATGCTGTTTGTGGCTTTGGAACCCCCTGTAGATAATGCCAGGGGCGCTGTATAAGAGAACGCCCCCAGCAGTACATACCGTTCCGCCACCATGAACAACATTTTAAAATAGTTCCAGGCCACCACAAACTGCATGATCAGCATCAGCAGGGAGACACTGATGTTGTCAATCCCAAGTGCGGATGTAACGCCCTCTAAAGCAGTAACATATTCTGAAAAGCCGCTTACCTTCACATCCATCCCCACCACCCACTGATAAGGCGTGCCCGCAATCTCCAACACATAGTTCACCATGGTCTTTGCGCCTGCGATCATAAACAGACAGAAACCGCTCCTGCAGACCAGTTCAAACGGATCCTCACTGTTCACCCCCATTTTTCCGAACATGGATTTAAACAGCTGCCAGACACAGATCAGCAGAAGCAGTGCGATTGACAGCGGCACCACTACATTTTTGTACAGATCCCCGACAACGCCGAACAGCTCTTCAAACAGATCCAGGTCGCAGGATAACAGCTCCATAAAAACTTCCGTAACCACATCCATCATATCTACGATGAACTGGGAGCATTTCTCCCGCATCCCTTCTACAAGTAATTCAATCAACCAGCCCATGTACCCTCATATCCTTTCTCTAATGACATGTTTACCTCCTTTCTGCCAGGAGAGCTCTGGCATGTAAATAGTTCCGGCCGGATACCGTGTCTTTTAAGACCTATGCCCCGGCCGTCTGCTCAGCCCGTTCCCCCAAACATGCTTTTCGGGATGATCTGTTCAAAATAAGTAACAATTGCGCCCAATGTCATCAATGCCGCCCAGCAGATGATAATCCGTTTCAGCCAGGCCCTGGATTCATCCACAGTCCTGCCTGATTTGGAAAAATTCATCAGGAATAAGCATACCGCCGCACAGACCACTGCCGCTACAGTCGCGATCCCTGCCACATCCGTGTAAACCGTCTGCATGGCACTCTTGGCAATCTCAAAGATGCCCGTCCCGGTTGCCGCTCCCGCAGTCTGCATGGTCATCAGCAGAAGGTTCAATGTGAAAAAAGCGGTAAACGCAGACCGGGGAACCAGCCTCATACACTGATCCCCCAGCCCTTCCTTTACAGGTTCCGGTTTCTTTTGATCCATTTTCAACTTTAATGTTTTCAATCCGAATTGCTGCCTCCTTCCATGATTCTCGTTTTTTGTTCCGTTTCATATCGGATGCCGTCAATCCCGGCTCCGATTGGGCAGAAAAAAAGAC
>VSNK01000103.1 GCA_009774255.1 Faecalicatena sp. | reverse complement strand
TAATGAGTACCTCTTTTCTTGTATTATTGATTATATCTCATTAGCCACTCCCGTTACAACTATATTATAGCATATCAACCTGTCTTTCTCTGGGAACCCGGAATGCAGCCAACTGATCGTGGGTTGTGATCCCATGTTTTTGCAGAAATTCCATCTGCTCTATCCGTTTGTTCAACCGCCGGATATCCTCCCTCACCAGATAGGAGATTTTTTGCGGACGCTTTTTCAGGACGCCCATCTGGTAAAGGTAGGAATAATACAGCGCCTGCAGGCTGGTGAGCTTCCTCTTTGGTGCAGTTTCTTTTCTGCCCTGCTTCTGGTTCTGCTCCCGGTTCCATCCCGATATTCCCGACCGGGCCTGTCCGGTTCTTTTGGGTTTCAATAACCACTCCTGAATCTTATCCTCCGTATAATTTGTCCCCAGACTTTTTAAGCGTACAAACCGCTCCATGCCGAGAGCCTTTAAAGCAGGATACTTCTGATCCAGCTTCCACACATATCCCTTCTGCTCCATCTGTGCCAGGAACTGTTTCCATGTAAAACTCTCCTGCACAGCCTCCCGGATATCCATGCGGATCGCTGTCCGCCAGGTCGGCCTGCCGTCCCTTTCTGCCTGCCACTGCGGGTAGGGTTTCCCCTTGCTGCCATTTCCTTGAATGACGGATAAACCATACTTCTGGCAAAGCCCGTCGGATATCTTCCGTATCTCTTCGTAATAGCTTTTGGCATTGCTGTGGTATTTCTTCCCGTCTACCATACTGACGGAATTGAAAACGATATGGTTATGGTAGTGGTTTGTATTCAGGTGTGTGGTGATGACCGCTTCAAATCTGCCTTTCAGCAGTTCCTCCGCCAGTTCCTGACCGATGAGGTGTGCCAGTTCCGGAGTCACCTCCCCCTCTGCGAAACTCTGGATTAGGTGGTAGCCCTGTACGCCGCCCAGCTTGTGGAACCGCTTCTTGGTCGCAACCATGTCTGCAAAGGCGGAATCACAGGTACATCCGATGGAATCCTCATAAACCGCCAGTTCTGTTTTCTCCCGGTTCATGGCATAGTCGACAGCCTCTTCCAGCGAACCGGCGGCTTTTGCCCTCTGCGTGGTCTTTTTTTCATCTTTGATATAATCAATGGAACGGTCCAGGCGGTGGACAGGGATGATGCTGGTATAGGCCAATGCCCGTCACCATTCCTCTTTCACTATCTGCCAGATTTCCCTGGATATCCGCAGCATTTCCCGGAGGCTCTCCGGGCTGGCTGTGCCGGATGCGTTGGCCACATGGGCAAGCTGGTTGGCGTTGTTGCATAAGCCTGCAATCTTCCGCAGCAGGTCCGTATGATGCTCACAGGGCTTGGCATGGACTTCCGCTCCCATGATCAGCGTACGGAGATATTCCTCCCGGGAAAACCCACATTTTTTCACCTGCTCCTCCAGATACCGCAGTTCTTTGGCATTGAGCCGGACGGGTATTACATGGTTCCGTTTCCTCATCAATCTCTCCCACCTTTCATAATAATGTCGGGCCTCCCTTCGCTTCCAGCGCCCGCATGGTCAGCGGCATGTAAATAATGTCGTTACGCGCCATTTCCTTTGCAAACTCCTGTAGCTGCCATGCCCTGCCGTCAATCTTTACATGGGTATCATCCAGATAGTGGCAGATGCTGAACTGCCGCTCCCCTTTCTGGTTGATCATCTGGATCGGTTCTCCGTCCTGTATACTGAACAGGCTGTTGTTAAAATGGTCCACAAACCGGATCACTTTCCGCTTTCCATATCCGTTCCGCTCCATCTCCCTTTTGGTGCGGGCCATTGCCCTGTCACATTTTGCACCGGCAACCATGAGGCACATGGAGAAGATCCCTGCCATGCCGCCAAACATGATGCCGACGATAAGCCATACGATAAACATTCTTTTCTCCTTCTCATTTTGTTATTAGTCCGTAAAAACAGGTGCATTTTTTTATATTTTATCGACTAATCTGTAGACAGGAGCGCAGTTTCGACTCCTGCTTCTATCAGATCGAATCTAAGGCAGCACGCCCTGTTTTGTTTCTGATTTTTTGCATCTGTCCTAAATCAGCCATGCAGTTTTCTGCATCCGGGGGGTTGGGGTTCTCCCCAAAGTGCGTTTTGGATATCAAAACGCTATGCTTGCAGTACGTTTACCACCCGTTTCTTCGCACCCCGCCCCGGCAGATTCGATGCAGGCTTTCACTTTTCAATCTGATGTCTCTCTTCCGGGCAGATTATTTTTTCAGGATCATCTGCCATCTTTCCCTGCATCAATTCTTTTTCTTCCGTCTCACTCTGACTCCTTGATCCTGACCAGCCCGTCCAGCGTGGTGCAGATGATATGGAGCCGGTCTGCCATGCTGATCTCCGTATTCATCGTGCCTGTCGTTTCTTTTCCGCAGACCACCACCATCCGGCATCTCCGAAGCACCATATGGGACATCCGCTGGAATGCCTGCATGTCTTCCGCCTCCCCTTCATCCAGAAACGGTGAGAACCCGAACTGCGGGCAGATGGGCACATACCCCAATTCGTAGATTTTCCGGCAGTATTTCTGCACCTTTGTTTTCCCGGCATCCGCCGGGCAGCACACATAAGCCAATGCTTTTTCCATGATGCAATCCCTCCTTTCTTCCGAGGGCATCCATATGGATGCCCTGTCTCGATCTGAAAATGCTTTAAGGCATCCTATTGGATGCCCTGTCCGATTCTGAAAACGCTTTAAGGCATCCTATTGGATGCCCTGTTCGGTTCTGAAAACGCTTTAAGGCATCCTATTGGATGCCCTGTTCGGTTCTGAAAACGCTCTAAGGCATCCTATTGGATGCCCTTGTCCGGTTCTGAAAACACTTTAGGGCATCCCATTGGATGCCCTGTCTGAACCCGGAAACATTGTAGGATATCTCAAAATAAGTCCCTGCCACAAAGCCGGGTGTTATCCATATAATGCAGTGTGCTGATCAACACCGGGTTATCTTCCTCTGAAGCACACAAGATATTCCCATCTGCTTTATCGTTCCCTCTCCTTTTCCGCAATCTTACATTTCTGCAGCGTACCAGTCTTTCCCTGAAACTCATAGACGTCATTCCCGAGCCGTTCCTCCGGCAGCACCTGTTCCCGGTTGATGCTCCTGACCATGCCCCTCAGTTCCTCCGGCGGGAACTTTGTCTCTTTAGAAAGGATCATCACTTCATGCACGCTGGAAGGGAGGATATAGTAATCCCCGCCCATCTTTTCATGGACTTCCTCCAGCACTCCCGGATACAGGAGCACTGCCGCCCCGTTACTTCTGAACCGGTTGGTAAGGACATACATCCCGTCCTTATCAACCGGCTCATCCTCCGGCATTTCCAGACCCGGCATTTCCAGACCCGGCATTTCCCCCATGGCTTCCACTAATGTTTCATTTATCAGTGACTGTAGCGAAACGAATTTGACGCCCTCTTCCTTTTGGGAGTTCTCCCGGGCAACTTCAAAGACCTCCTGCTCCGGTGCGCCCCACTGCTCCAGGAGCTCGTGCGTCACACGCATCCCGCATGTGCCATTCCTGTTCCTGGCAAGTTCTGCATATACGACCTCCGCCCCAATCGGGTGCATTTTATAAGGCCCTATTTCCAGAAACGCCGCATTCTGTTCCCTGCCTACCAGGCGGGTCCTCAGCGTCCCCTTCATTTTCCCATAGTCCGCCAGTTCAGACGTATGGATGTCCGGGAGCCGGTTTTCCCGGTACAGGCTTAACAGGTCGATGCAGATTTCAGAAAGGCTTTCGCCCCGCAGGTAGTTCTGGTAGTACTGGTCGAGGTAGACTGTAATGCCGATCCCCCTTCCCTTTTCCTTTATCGTGAGCCCTTTCTTTGTAACATTATTTTTATGTGACGTATACCAGGAAAGGGCATACTCCCCGTTTTCCCTGAAGCTTTCCTCCGCCAGCTTCTTTATCTCATCCTGAAATGTCGGGTAATCCATCTTACCTCCCATGGCGTTTCCCTCCGCTTTTCTTCTTTCTGGCCGTTTTCTCCTGCATCCTTGCAAATGCTTTCAGAGCCTTCCCCCGTTCAGCCTTTGGCTCCCAGTCCAGTACAAACTCATTTTTCTGCATCATCAGCACCACCTTCTTCCTTCCTGCCCGTCTCCAGTGCGGAGCGTACCCGCTCCGTTCCCAAAGCATAATAAACATCGGTGACTTCGATCCCCACTGCCTCATATCCTTCCTCCACTGCGGCAAGGACAGTCGTCCCGGAACCGGCGAAGGGGTCTAAGATCCGCCCTCCCGGCTCGCAGATCTGGATCACGTCCTTCATGAGCTGCAGCGGCTTCTCCGTCACATGGATGCGGTTCTGCGGGTTCCCATAGCGGAACACCCCCGGCAGGCATGCTACCGGCCTGCTGAGCGGCATGGGGCCGTTGCTCCCCCACACGATATATTCTGCCTGCTGGCGGAAACGGCCTTTCTGCGGTCGGGAACTCCCCTTATCCCACACCGCAGTGCCCCTCCAGATCCAGCCTGCCCATTGCAGTGCGTCGGTGATCGATGGGTACTGGCGCCAGTCGATGAACAGGCAGATGGGCGCGCCGCCCTTACAGGCTTTCCGCACATCAGAAAGCCATTCCGCCATCCAGTGGGTCCAGGAGCGCTGGTCCTTGTTGTCCCCGTCAAAATCCGGCAGGGCATTCCCGGAACGCATGCTGCTGTATTTCTGGTTCGTGGTGCGGTTCCTCTCATTCTGCTTTGTGCCGCCGGAAGCGTAAGGCGGGTCTGTGACTACCGCGTCAAAGATTCCCGGCCGGAATGATTTCACCAGCTTCAGCGTGTCCCCGTGCAGGATCATCCAATGTTCGCCCCCGGCAGATTCCTCCGGGCGCATCCCTTCTTTCAATAATTCCTCCAGTTTCAAGTGGTTCTCCATAGGCATCCCTTCCTTTCTTTTCCCTGCTTTTATTTATATCCAAATGCATTCCCTTATGGCCATCCGGCCATTTCATAAGATATGTGAACCCGTGCCGCCCTTCTTTTGTACGGCATCCGTCAGCGGCACGGTGACCTCCCCGGTTTCTGTTTTTTCTGTCCTTTCTTCTCCCTGGCGCTGCTCAGTTCGGTTTCTACATATTCGCTGATGATGCCAAGCGCCTCATTGTAACTGCCTGACTGGAAGACCCGTTTACACATCTCATCCGCTTCCCATCCCTGCCCGTTTCTGGCAAGAAGTCTTTTGGCATCCCCCATGATGGAGAAAATATTCCCGTCATGCCCGGTGAGCCGTAACTTCGGACGGATTTTTTTCGCATGGCTCCCTGAGCCTGCTGTTTTTTCTTCTCCCCGATCCGGCTTTTTTTCCTCCGTTTCCTGTATCCGGTATTTCATCCCGTTTTCCTGCCAGAAATGCACGTTCAGTGTCCCGCCGTCAACTTTGATGTCTCTCTGCTCGAACCCTTCCCCCCAGCCATCGCCGTACTGGCCGGTGATATATTTACATAGTTCATTCAATTCCTGCGATTCCAATACTTCTTTCAGTCGCAGCGTGGTGCAGCCATACAAAACTCCATCCGCACTTTCTACGGAGATTACGGCGGACTCCACCTTCTCTTTGACTGAAGCGCTTCCATGGAAATAGTCCATCAGGTTGCAGGGGCCGCCACCCTCTTGTCCCAGGCTGTTCTCACGGTCCACAGCCTCCCGGATCAATTCCGCATACTGCATGAGATCCCCGCCGTCCAGTTCTTCCATGCCTCCGTCAGATTCATATTCCCACTCGGATTCATCCTCCCATTCAGGTTCTTCCACTGGGAAAAAATCCCCCGTCAAAGGCGTGAGGATCTTCATTTCCATTCCATCCCATACAGGTTCTTTTCCGTTTTCCATCCATTTCACCTCCCCTTTTCACTTTCTGTTATCTACATTTCTCATGGCTGTTGTGCCCCTTATACTCACGGGCGGTATGCCAATCCCGAACTATATTACCCAGGGCACAACGGTGCTTTTGCAAGGTTTAATGCCCGCAAGTACATCTCCTGTCAGGCTTCCGGCATCAGCGTTCCATGCCGCCCTTTCCCTTTTCTGCCTTTTGGAATTTCTCCGGCGGCTGGGGCTTCTGTCCCCGTGTCTGGACGCCCCGTTTCCCGTTCTCCATGACCAGGATATCTTCTGTCGGGTTCTGATAGGTTTCCCCCGGAAATATGGTATCCTTGATGATATATCTCCCAGAGACAGTCCCGTATATCCGGCTGTTTCCGGCGATCAGGGGTGAATGTCCTTTCCCATCTTTTTTGACCACGGCTTCCCCGGCCACAACCGCGTCATCCTTCACTTCCCCGCTTTCGATCCGGCAGTCCCCTCCGGCCCAGGCACGGCCATACAGGCAGGCATCCCCGGTAATAATTGCGAAGTCGGCTGCCGTAGCCCCATCATGGAGTTCCGCATCCTGTTCTACCACGGCATCGTCATAGCAGGCCGCATCGTCATAGATCCAGCACGCCCCTTCCTGTGACAGGTTCCCTTCCGATTGCACGAACCCTCCGAGGGTTCCGGCTCCTACCCGCCCATTGACTGTTTTCAGCGCCTGTATCCGGTAGATCCATGGATATTGCGGATGGGAGATCTGCGTGACCTTATATTTCTTTTGGATCATGAATATAAAGTCTTTGGGCGGCTCGAACCAAAACCGTAAGCTTCCCCCGGCAACCGCGGTCCTGCTGTCCGAAAACTGCCCTCCCCATCCTTCTGCAAACTTTTGTTCCACACAGGAGGAAAGGGCCTGTCTCTCGCTTTCGGAAAGATGTGCTTTTGTCTGGATCTTAAGCCACCCATACAATGTATTTCCTTCAAGGGATACAGAAATATCCGTCCACTCGATTTTTTCCTTGGTTTCCGGATCCGGTATCCCTTCCAGCAGCCTGCCGTTGTCTGTGGGATGCCCGCTTCCGTGCCCTCCCGTGTCATGGAGGAAGGACTGGATCTGGTTTTTATACCGCGCCAGCCCTCTCCCTGACAGCGGGATTCTTGTGCCTGTTCCCCCACCTTCGTAGAATACTCCGCATACTGGGAGCTTCAGCATGTAGGTCTCCGGTAATGCTTTCGCCTGTTCTTCTTGCGTATGTTGTCCCATAATGACATTCACCTCCCTTGAGTGTGCTGTTTGGCCATGCTTCTTTCCCGCTCCATTTCCCATGCCGCCAGGTCCCCATAATCCGCCCCTTCTGTCCGGGGCAGGTTTTCTATGACCCGGTAGCCGCCCCCATATGCCGCCCTGATATGCCCGCAGGCCCACCTCCCGGCAAAATCATTGTCCGTGCAGACCTCGATTTCCTCAATCTCCGGGTGGTTCTTTAGGAAATGCTCCAAGGCAGGGGGATTCTTTGTGGGCTTTCCCACGGGATTCCTCTGTTTCCCGCTTTCCGGGGTTCCCCCTGTTTTCTGGGACTGCTTTTCTTTGCCGGCGCTCTGTGCTTCTCTGGGCGCGCTGATGCCGCCCAAAGCAAGCCTGTACTTGTCTGCCTTTCCTCCCTCCAAAGTCATATGGGCCAGTGCGTCAATGCATGCCTCGTACACGGCAACCCGGACGCTTTCCCTGTCTGGCGGGATGCAGAACGCATAATTCTTTTCGCTCCCGGCCTGCTCGATCCGGAAAGATTTTCCGTCTTTATCATAAATCCCTCGCAGGAACGCATACCTTGGTTTCTGGGACTCATCCATCCCAACAAAAACAGCATTGTGGTACGGGCTGCTCTCATATAAAATGCCGAGCCTCCTGCAATAGCGGATCACCTCACTGCTGATCCCCCGGCTGTTCAGGTATTTCTGCACACGGCCGCAGTTCTGGAAAGGCTCCGGCAGCACAAAGGGCTTCTTCGGCCTTTCCTCCGGCTGGGGAGGCGGATAAGACAGGGACGGATTCTCCTGCATCAGCATCCCCACTGCCTCCCGAAACTCCATGCCGTCTACATAGATCAGGAAATTCAATGCGGAGATCCCTCCGATGTCCCTCGACTTCCAATGCCACTTGCTGGTGATCCCGTTGATCTTGAAGCTGTCGTGGTCCGTCAGTTCCCATTCATTCCTTGCAGAAGATTTTTTGAGGCGGCCGGGCTGGTGCTTCTGCAAATATTCCATGGCCGTCACCGACCGGATGGCCTCCATCTGTTCTTCCCCATAGAAAGGCATTAGAGCAGGGCCTCCTGAAGCTGTTTTACCCGGTCGGTGCGTTCCCATGGGAATTCCTTCCTGCCGAAATGCCCGTAGGCGGCGGTCTGCCGGAAGATGGGGCGTTTCAGCCGCAGGGTGTCGATAATCTGTTTCGGGGTCAGTTCGAATACCAATGGGATGGCCTGGGACAGGCAGTCATCCGCGCAGGCCGTCCCCGTGCCGAAGGTATCCACCTGCACCATCACCGGCTGTGCCACCCCGATGGCATAGCCCAGGGATACCTGGCACCTTTTGGCCAGCCCTGCGGCCACGATATTTTTTGCGATGTACCTTGCCATATAAGCCCCGGAGCGGTCTGCCTTGGAACCGTCCTTTCCGGAAAAGGCGCCGCCCCCGTGGGGCACCTGGCTCCCATAGGAATCCACCATCAGCTTCCTCCCGGTCAGCCCGGTATCCGCATCCAGCCCGCCCTGCACGAACCGCCCGGAGGGGTTCACCAGAATCCGGGTATTCCCATCCGGGGGGAGCAGGCGCAGTGCCGGGCGGAGGACTTTCCCCCGGATTTCCTTCTCCAACATTTTCAGGTTCTTCTCTTCCTCATGCTGGCAGGAGACCACCACACAGTCCAGCCGGAGGGGCTTCCCGTTTTCATATTCCACGGTTACCTGTGCCTTCCCGTCCGGCAGGATTCCGGGGATATACCCGCTCTTCCGGCAGGCCGACAGTTCCGCCGTGATCCGGTTTGCCAGCACCACCGGCATGGGCATCTTCTGCGAAGTTTCATCGCAGGCGTAGCCGACCATGACGCCCTGATCCCCTGCGCCGTACTCCGGCTCGGGGTTCTGCCCCGGCATCTTTTTACGTTTTTCCCACGGGCATTCCACCGCCCCTGCGATATCCGGGCTTTGGTGGTGGATTCGTGCTTCCATATGGATCTCCCCGGCTGGATACCCGATCTTTTCGAGGACTTCCTTTGCCGTCCAGAATACGTAGGGTTCATATCTGCTGGTGATCTCCCCTGCGATCAGGATATGCCCCTTTGTGGCCAGAACCTCGCATGCCACCTTGGCCTCCGGATCCTGCTTCAGGCACTCATCCAGAATGCTGTCCGCGATCAGGTCGCAGAGCTTATCCGGATGCCCTTCCGTCACCGATTCCGCTGTATATAATCGTCTCATTAACGACACCTTCCTTTCAAAAAAGGGCAGGAGGCATCCCCCTGATCCAAAGGGGATGTCTCCTGCCAGTATTTTTTATTGCTGTATTTTTGATAATGTTCTTTCTGAATATCTTATGATTCCAGCAGATGGGATTCTGCTGAAAAATCAGTTCCGACATCCCTATGCCATGGTTCCGCTGTGGTTATAAACGGAGCGCTGTGCTTTGTAAACAAATCGTTGCACCATGGCCTGTATGCGCCGTTTTGAACACTTTCTGCCGGAGTTTTGAACACCTCTTCTGGGAGAGGATACCCTCCTGTCTCAGATTTTGCATTTTTCTGGCACTATCGAACACTTTTTCCTGAAAAAGACACGTTTTGTCTCAAATTCTGCCTTTTTAGGGGATTTTCGAACACTTTTGCCCTCAGATTCCGCACTTTTTCGGGATTTTTGAACACTTTTTCCTGTGCCCTCCTGCGGATTCTTGGTTGTGGAACTCTGAAAAGGACACGCTTTGTTTCATATCCGGCCTTTTCCGGGCGCTTTCGAACACTTTTTGTCTCAGATTCCACACTTTTCCGGGATTCCCGAACACTTTCCCACGTGCCCTTCCCTGTAGATTTCCGGGTGTGGAACGCTGAAAAGGACACGTTCCGTCTCATGCCCTGCACATTTCTGCCTTTTTAGGCGCATTTTAACCCCGATCCTGAATCTCTGTATCTGCCGGCCTGTTCCTCTTCCGGCCTGTCTATCTCCTTCTCCTGCGGATCAGCAGCACGGCCAGCACGATGAACGAAAGCAGGGATACGACAAACAGCGCCGCTGGAAGAACCAGGGAATCCCCTGTCCTGGGAGCCGATGTTTTCCCTGATCCGGATGCATTGCCCGGTTTGGATTCTTTTTGTGAAACTCTGGCATTCTTCATTTCTATGGGCTGGACTTCCTCCGTATCCGTTACGGTGAACTTGATTTCCTTCGGGATCGTATATCCCTCCGGCGCAGCGGTTTCCCGCAGGGTCAGTTCTTCATTGACCGGAAGTTTCTCCACACGGTACGGCTTGCCGTCTGTTACCCATTCTTTCAGCACTTTGCCGTCCTGCCCGACGATCTGAAATGCCGCCCCTGAAAGTTCTTTTCCCGTAGTCTGGTCCTGGACAGAGAGATCGATTTTGGAGTATCCATCCTTCATCTCCACCTCGGCCATGCTTTCCGCTGATACCTGGAACGTGATATCTGAAGCCGATACGTAGCCATCCTTGTAAGGTGCCATTTTCTCATGTAAAATATACTCCCCCTCCGCTAATCCATGGATCACATGGGCTTCCTTTGTGCTGGTCCATTCTTCCACCAGGTTCCCCTCCTGATCTGACACCTGCAGCACTGCGCCCTCCAGAAGTTCCCCGGTGACCGCATCTGTTTTTGTGACATGTGTTTCTGTCGGCTGTTCCTGCCCGTCCTTTTCCCGGACATCGTATACCGTCATTTCCGTTTCTTTCCCGTTTTCCACATCCACCGGGTATACATTGGAATCAAGAAGATAGCCCTCCGGCGCTTTGGTTTCTTTCACATAGACCTGCTTCAATCCTGTATCAAGATATCCGCTGGCCGTCTTTCCGTCCTCCCCCGTCTCCGGCATCTCCGCCAGCAGTTCTTTACATTTATAATCTTTATAAATACCATACGCCGCGCCTGATAGCGGCTCATCTGTATCCCGGTCTTTTTTCAGAAGGCTGATCTTTGCCTGTCCATGCCAGTTTACAGTGAAGCTGACCGGTTCTGCAGACGGGGATTCAAACACATCGGTATCCGCTTTCCCTTCGCTGGAAGATAATATCAGAACCTTCCAATCCTCTTTTAAGGAGCCGGACATTTCACCGGAAGCATACTGCCCGGTTACATGCATGTTGGTGGAAAGACAGAATGAATCACCGCCATAGATTTTGATGGTTCCATTGGTGACAGTGGTATCTTTCGCCACGTTGTGACAGGCCACCTCTTCGGGGATGCTGATTTCGATATAGTTTCTGCTGTCCCCGTCCAGTCTAATCTCCGGTGTTTTCTGGAGGTTGCCGTCCTGGGCAGCATCTACGGATACATCCTTATTCTGGTCATTGCTCTGGTTGACAACGGACAGGGAGAGTGTATTGCTGGGCGGTGCATCCTGCCCGAACAGGAACTCAATATATGCGCCAACATCTGTATTTTTCAGTTCCTCCGGCGTGCATCCCAGAAATCCGGTTTCTCCTGCATATGCGTAGCTGGCTGCGATCTGGGTATACACATATTTCTCTTCTTTGCCCTCCCCGGAAAGGCATTCCCCGGTCAGGTCGCCTTTTCCGCCATATCCATAGTATAAAACTTTCTGTAGGTTTCCATTGGATTCCAATTCAGAAGATACAGCATCTACGGTGAAAGTCTTGGGCTTCTGGGCTTCCAGGCAATATGCCGCCCCGCCGTTGATCTGGAACAGGCTGGTTCCATAATCCCCGAGAGAATCCGGGCATTGAATGTCCTCGCCTTTCTCCACATTCACAGCGGAATCCAAAGCCCCGGAAGTGTTTCCGGCTGCGGAAACAAGCAGGAGCTTCCCCTCTGCAATGTCCTCCAGCAACCTGGACAGGGATTCTTCCGTATCCCCTTTCCCGCCGCTGATGGTGATCTTCCCTTTTGCTGTATCCTGCGGTTTGGTCTCCGGCTTGTCCCCTGATTCTGAATCGTCCTTTGTATCTGGTTTCTGATTCGGTTCTTTCTTTGATTCTGAATCAGTATTCTGTCCGGAATCTTTTTTTGATTCTGAATCGGTATCTGATTCCGCATCGTTTTTGGGTTCTGAATCGTTATCCGGTTCGGCATCTTTCTTTGAATCTGAACCTGCATTCAGTTCGGTATCGTCTTTGGATTCTGAATCGTTATCCGGTCCGGCATCCTTCTTTGGCTCTGAATCCTTATTCTGTTCCGCATTTTTATTTGATCCCACATCCGTCTTTGTTGCCGGACTGTCTTTCGCATCCGCCCCGTCCTCCGGGTCGGTATCTGTTTTCTGTCTTTCGCCGCCGTTGCCTGACACATGCGCTGACCCTTCCGTATCGGTCAGAATAATCTTACGGGTGACCACATAGCATTCTCCCTGATCCTTAGGCGTAACCAGATAGCTGGCGGTATAGCTTCCTGCCCTGTAAGACAGGTATTCGCTGCCGTCATCCCCGACCACTTTATAGAAAGAGACCTCGTCCTTTTCCGGGTCAAATTCAATCCCTTCCAGAGAGGTTCCTATGGAAAAAGATTTATCGTTTACTTTTTTGGTAAGATCCTTTGCCACGACACGGCGCTGTGTCCGGGCGGTTTCCTGCGTATCCCCCTGCCCTGCGTTCTCCTGTGTTACGTTTTCCTGATGGCCGGACGTTCCCTCTGCCGCATAAGCCGTTGGCAGGTTTCCTGTGGGAATCAGTCCCATGGCCAGCGCCAGCCCAAAGGCCGCCAGTTTTATTTTCATCTTATGAAATGTCATTCCATTCTCCTTTTTCTCTTTGAAATACCTCATAATAAATATAACCTTATCTTTCCATATCCCTATGGAGCTTCTTTTTCTTTGCCGCTTCCTGTTTTGTCCGGCTCACTGCATCCCGGACGGGCTTCTGCGGGATTCCGTTCTCCCTACAGCCCTCTAAGATCCCACCCAGATACAGCCTTGACGGGCTGGCAGGGCTTTCCCTGTAAGGCGCGTTCATGACATATGCCATCACGTCCATCTGCCTCCCTGCCTTGTCCCGCACACGGACTTTCTGCTTTCCATATAGGTGCGGATACCCCTCGTACCGGTCCAGGCTCCGCTCGCATTTTGGCGTGATCTCCCATAATACTCCTTCCACCTGGCTCCCTTCTTCTGGGAAAATGGTTGCCACGCCATTCCCCTCCGTCCCGCAGAATGCAAGGCGGTAATCCTCCAGCCGGACATTTCCGGCTACTTTAGCGGCCGGACACCGGAACTCCATCTGATCCAGGTTCATGTTGCTTCCATAGGCAAAATAAAATTGATTTTCTATATTTCACACACCTTCTTCCTATTGAAATTTTCCATCTGCGGCTGGCAGGGCCTTGGATGCTTCAGCCAGCCATACAGGCGGAATTCTTTCTTTTTCTCCTGTCGTGGTTCTGATCGTAAAAAATATTTCTTTCTGAATCTCTTTCTTCGACGTATTATTTACATCCCCACTGGCCTCAGGTATTTCTACCGTTCCCCTGCCAGGTCATTTTTCCGCAGGCATTTATACGTGCTTTTGTCATACCTCCATGCCTTATCGCCCTCCAGATTTTCCAGCAGGTGCTCCCGGACATTTTTATATTCTGGCCCGATCAGCCCCAGCCGGAGCAGGAACGTGCGGAATGTAAAACAGGGGTTCTCTGTGATCTCTGTTTTCTTCATATGGGTACATTTCTGGTTGATCGCCTGCGCGGATATGGCAAGCGCCAGCGTGATGTTCGCCCGCACTTTCCCGGCATGGAGGGTACTTTCAAAGCACCGCCATTCCAAGGTTCCCTTGGAGAACACAGCATGCAGATTCAAGGCATAATACCGCGACCAGTTATAATGGTCATGGCTGCCGTCACCGCCCTCATACCATGCCAGTTTCAGCTTTTCCATGGAAATGTTGCTGTTCGGCATCCTCCGGATCTCCTCCAGCACCGCCGGGCGTACTTTCTGGCAGTACTGGATTTCCCTCCCCGTCTGCACCTTCAGCGCTTTAAACAGGATATCTTCCTTGGAGTACATGATCGTCAGCGCATTCTTGAGGCTCCTTGCGGTGTGGTTGGAGGCATCCACATGAACATGCATGCCGCAGGACGGGTTCACCACGGCTCCGTTCCTTTTAAGACACCGCACCACTTCCTGCAGCTTGCCCATTTCCTCATAAGCCAGCTTAGGGCTGACCATCTCCGTACGGTATTCCCATTCTGCCGGAACCATCCTTCCGCCCACACGCCGCTGTGCGGAAATGCTCGAATCGCTCATGAACTTCCATTCTTTTCCCTGACGGTCCCGCAGGCGCCACGAATCATAAGCCTGCCGGTGATAGATGGTTGTCCCGAACATCTCCGCCACCACTTCCGCCGCATGCATCCTCGTGATCCCGGTCATCTCAATCTCCGTCCCGTAGAACTGCTCTTTCAGGTCCATCCTGTCCCCCCTTTGCTGCCCCGGTTCAGACAGGGGCGCTCCCTTTTATCTGCGCGTCAATTTCCCGGAGGTTCCTGCCGATGGCTTCAATGACATTGACCGTCACGCCGTTCCCGGCCTGCTTATAGAGCTGGCTGTCGGATGTGTCCGCAATGATCCGGTCGATCTGTTCATCATGGTAGCCCTGCAGCCGCAGACACTCACGTGGCGTCAGCCTGCGGATTCTCCCATGGAATTCTACCCCGTGCCGGTCAGATGCCGTAATGGTGAACATCGGCTCTTCCGGCCCTTTCATCCTGCGGCCGTTCTGCCGGACTTTTATTTTTTCCGGGGACAGCACCGCCCTTGGGCCGGTTTCCCCTGACTCCCCGGAGATCCCTCCCTGATTGCCCCGATGCATGGGCGCCCCCGCATCCTGCCCGGTATGCAGACACCCTGCATCCTCCCCGGGCAAAGGCGGACGGGGAGGCTCCATGAATTGCAGCGTCCCCTGCACGCCCCCGGTGGTCAGCGTATGGGCGATCCCCTGCCCTACACGTCCCCGCCTGCTGTTCAGGCCTGCATAGCTCAGGTCGATGCTGTCGCCCGGATATGCCATCTTATAGCCTTTTTGTGTTGCCTCCTTGATGGGGACGCCCACCTCATACAGTCCGGTCTTCCCGCCCATGCCGCCTGCGCCTGATGTCAGCGTGCAGCTCAGCCCGTTTGGGTCATAGACCCTTTTTCCCTGTCTCCCGGGGCAAAGCTGTATAAGAGCCGTTCCGTTTGTTTCCGGGAAAGGAAGTATTTTTCCGGCACATCTTCCATCAAGATATCCGACAATGTACACCCTCCGTCTTGACTGCGGGACTCCGAAATCCTTGCTGTTGAGCACTTTCCATTCCACATGGTACCCCAGCTCCCAAAATGTACTGAGGATGGTATGAAACGTCCGGCCTTTGTCATGCGACAGCAGTCCGGGAACGTTTTCAAGGAGAAGATAAGGAGGCTGTCTGGCTTCAGCCAGTCTGGCAACCTCAAAGAACAGCGTTCCCCTTGCATCTGCAAACCCTCCCCGCTTTCCGGCGATGGAGAATGCCTGGCAGGGAAATCCTGCACACAGAAGATCAAAGCCCGGCATTCCTCCTGTCTCAATTGCTCTTGCGTCATTACAAAACCACTCCCCTTCCGTATCGAACAGCTTCCGGTAGTTCTTATCCGCATGGGCATCCACCTCACAGTGCCCCACACAGGTAAACCCGCCCGCGCGGTTCAGCCCTTCACGGAATCCCCCGATCCCGCTGAATAGATCAAAAAATCGAATTGTTCCGGTTACCACCCCTTCCGTAAATAAGCGGAGGGCGAACAGCCCCCTGCTTCACTGAAAAAACGGCATGGTTCCTGTCCCATACCGTCTTTTGTCTTATGGCCATATGGGCCGGTTCTCCCTGCCCTCTGGCCATGCCCTTATGCTACTGCCGCCGTATCGTCCGGCTCCTGCCCCGCTCCGTCTGCTTCAGCGGTTTCCGGTTCGGATGCCCCTTCATTTTCGGGTTCGGCCGGTTCTCCTGCTTCTGTTTCGTCCGGTTCTTCCGAACCCGCTGGTTCCTCTGCTTCTCCGGTTTCTTCTTCCGGCATGTCCTCAGATTCCGCTCCATCTGCTTCTCCGGTCTCTGTTCCCTCGGATTCCGTTTCCTCCGGTTCGTCTGCCTCACCGGATTCTGTTTCCATCGGCTCATCCACTTCTCCTGATTCCGTTTTCATCGGTTCGTCTGCCTCTCTGGACTCTGTTTCTTCCGATTCCAACTCCGCAGGCGGCGTTTCCACCGCTGTCCCCTGGTCCGATGATGGGGATGCCTTTTCTTCCCCGTATTCCGCCTCGATCTCTTCGATTGCCCTCTCAATCATTGCGATCAGGAAATCTTTCTGCCTGCATCCTTTCTTTGCCACCGCCGCCTTAAACCTTGCGAAAAGTTCCTCCGATACCTGTACTGCCACTGTCCTTACTGCCATGCTGACCTGTCCTCCTTTTTCTGTGAAATGTTCTTCAATGACCTGCTGTATGAACTGCTGTGTGCTGATCTCCCTCTGCTCGATCTCCTGCCGCATTTTTGCGTGCAGTTCCAGCGGGATCTTTCCGCAGATGTTTTTCATCCCTGCCATGTGGTTTTCCTCCTTTTCTTTTGTTACATACAGGATACTTGAAAACCCCACGGATATCCATTCACAATACCCAACAAATATGGTTGCCCCAAATGCAGCATACCTGACAATGGCCTATTTTTTTATTCCTCCCTCAAAACACACCACCTCCTTTCACCGCCCGAGTACTCTCGGAAAGTCACAGCCCATGAAAACACAGCGTTCCAAAAGCACTCCATTTTTTCTTCACCTCCACTTTCCAGCGGATTTCCATTTTTTCACTATTTTCTCAAAAGTTTTCCAAAAATTATTTTCAAAAATTTCAAAAAACTATTGACAAATCTGCCAGTTTGTGCGGCCGCGTTGATT
>VSNK01000102.1 GCA_009774255.1 Faecalicatena sp. | reverse complement strand
ATATCGCCCATCGGAGTATTGACCGTAAAGACAGCTTTGGGAGGCACTGCATTTTTGATCATGACCTACACTTCCAGAAGGACCTCCTGTGCGTTTGCACAGATTTCAATGTGATAGCAGCCCGCGGGTACAAACCAGTCATGCATGGACGGATTCCATTCCGCAAATGCCCGCTTCCTGAGACGGAACTCTACCTTCTTCGTCTCACCCGGCTCAAGGAATATTTTCCGGAATCCCCGCAGCTCCCGGAGCGGCCTGACTTCATGGAGAGACGGATTCTGCACATAGAGCTGCACCACTTCTTTCCCTGCCGTCTTCCCGGTGTTCGTCACGTCCACGGTTACGGTCAGTTCGTCCCCGTCTGTCATCTCAATCTTGTCAAGCCTCAGATCGGCATACCCAAATGTGGTGTACGACAGGCCATGCCCAAACGGGTACAACACTGGCTTGCGAACCGTATTGTAATAACGGTATCCTACCAGCCTGCCTTCCCTGTATGGGATGTCGTCCTTTTCCACTCCATAGTACGGATAGGTTGGCGTATCTTCCAGACGAAGCGGAAATGTCTCCGCAAGCCGCCCGCTGGGATTTGCCTTCCCGTACAGCAGATCGGCCGCAGCCAGGCCGGAAGCCTCCCCGCCCAGGTACAATTCCAATACTGCCTTGACTGAATCAATCCACGGCATGGTCACTGCAGAGCCATTGTGCAGTACCACGATGGTATTCGGCTGAACCTCGGATACTGCCCGGATCAGCGTGTTCTGATTTTCCGGCATATCCAGCTTCTTCCGGTCTACGCCCTCGGTCTCGTAGATTTCCGGAAGTCCGCAGAAGATCACGGCCTTGTCCGCTTTCTTTGCAAGTTCCACTGCCTCCCTCAGATATGCTTCTCCGTTGTGATCCCTGCTGCTGTCCGTATAACCCTGTGTCCAGGAAACATGTTCCATTGTTCCGATCTCGTCCCACACGGATGAGATCTTCCACGGATTGATATGGGAGCTTCCGCCGCCCTGATAGCGTGGCTTCTTTGCGTATTCCCCGATAAACAGCACGTTTTCTTTTTCCTGCAGGGGCAGGATGCCGTCCTCATTTTTCAGCAGCACCGCGCTTTCGGTCTCGATGCGTCTGGCTGTCTCATGCCCTGCCTCAAAATCATAGGCTGCGTCTTTTTTATGGTTTTCCACATATTTCAATACGATATTCAAGATCCGTTCCACAGCCGTATCTATCACGCCCTCGTCCAGACTCCCGTCCTTCACCGCATCCACGATCCGCTTTGCGTTGTCCGGCATGGGGCCGGGCATCCCAAGATCCAGCCCCGCTTTCAGGCTTTCCACCGGGTCGTCGAGGGCTCCCCAGTCCGTCATCACATAGCCGTCAAATCCCCATTCGTCACGTAAAACATCTGTCAGATATTCTTGATTCTCGCAGGCGTATGTCCCATTCACCCTGTTATAAGAACACATGATAGTCCATGGCTTCGCTTCTTTTACCATCTCTTCAAAGGAAGCAAGATAGATTTCACGCATGGTCTGTTCATCCACCACGGAATTGCTGCTCATACGGTAGTATTCCTGGTTATTTGCCAGAAAATGCTTGGGGCTGGTCCCCACGTCCTGGCTCTGTGTCCCCTTTACCGCGCCTGCCGCCATGCGGGCACTGAGCAGCGGGTCTTCGGAATAGTATTCAAAATTGCGCCCGCATAACGGGGAACGTTTGATATTCATGGCCGGGCCGAGTACCACGCTGACATCCTCCGCCTGCGCCAGCTTTCCGAGCTCTGCCCCCATCTCCCGTGCCAGCTCCGGGTCGAAGGAGCAGGCCAGCGCGCAGCCCGCCGGAAAGCAGACTGCCTTCACGCTTTCGTTCAGTCCCAGATGGTCCGCCTCCCTCGCCTGCTTGCGCAGGCCGTGGGGTCCGTCGGTCACCATGGTCTCCGGGATATGGAATTCTTCTATGCCGCCCAGATGCCAGAAGTCCTTTCCCGCACAAAACGCAGCTTTTTCTTCCAATGTCATTTTCTCTATGATTGTTTTTACATCCATCTTATGTTCTTCCTTCCTTTTTGATTATTTCTTATGCCTTGATCATTTCCTATTCCGTTTTTTTGCGGCCAGCTACAAAGGATAAGACGGAGACCGGATATCGTATTACAGTCCCAGTTTTGCTTTCAGTTCCTTGCATATCTCATATCCGCTGTAATCCATCGGGATCACATAGTCGTCCCCTTCTCCGTGGATCGGTGTCCATACCTGCGCGTAGAAGGGGTTCTTCTTCGCAATCTGCCCGTACTTCCACTCATGGGCCAGGCATTCCGGACACCAGTGCCCGCCCTGGAGAACCGCATTCACGGACATCTCGAATTCATGCCCGTCTGCACAACTCCATCTGATCGGCGTGTAGATATCCGCCGGTGCCTCTTTTGCAAGGCAGCTCCCTCCCCGGAATTCCGCCGCTTTCTGCAGATCTTCCAGCGTCAGGTTCTCCAGCCCCTTCTCCTCGTCATATCCGTGATCCAGATAAGTGGGCTCCTCGCTTGGATGGTACAGCTCATATTCGTCCCATCCGGATACTGCATCCATCTTTTCACGTGAGCCGAAGAATGCCTTGATCCAGTTTTCTTCGTTGTTTTCCTTCATCCAATAGGTGCCCATACGTTTATGCCCGATCTCGATATTTTTCGCTTTCATCTGCTCCGCGCTGGGGAACATGGCAGCGATCATCGGATTTGCGGCCATACGCCTCATTTCTTCGCGCACGCCGCCCCAATACTGCTCTGCCGGGATGCAGCGGAAATGCAGGATGTCATCCAGCTTATCGCCATCTGAATAATAGTGCCCATGGAAATTGTACTGTGCCATCATCCTGGAGTCCATGACATCCTTAAGCCCCATGTGGAACGCACCCAGGTTCATATCCATAAGCTCCCAGGTGGCCAGACGATAGCCTGCGCCGCTGCTTAAGTTGTAACCCTTTCTCCAGAACGCTTCGGGAACCCAGTCCTCACACAGGTTTGCCATGCAAATACCGGACTCCACGGAAGTGCTCCATTCCAGTACATTGTTGGGCGGCTGATGCCAGATGATGGGCTGTTCGCCGGCCCCTTCTGCGCTCGGATGCTGCCCGGTCTGCCGGATGGATACCCAATGCTTCAGGCCGGATTCAAATACTGCAAGTTCTGAATACACCTTGGATAGCGCATAATAGTCAAAAATAGACGGATTGATCGGGTCTCCTACCCGCCCCCAGTGGATCGGGTCTGTACGGCCGCCCGTCATAGCAACTGTTCCTACATATGCAAAATGTACCTTGTCCGGATTCGGCTGCTCTTTGATCGCCTTGATGATATTCAGCGTGGAGCCGATATTGGTATATAATGTTTTCTCCGGATATTCATCTGCTGCAGGAGAGACCATTGCGCCGATATGAAGTACATAATCCGCGCCGTCCACTCCCCGTTTTACCGTATCATAATCCGCCATGTCGCCCCACAGGATCTCCAGGGACGGGCATGCGTATTTTTTCATGAGGGCTTTATTTTTCTCAGACGGCCTTACCAGCGCGCGTACCCGGAAGCGTGTGCTCCTGGAAAGAAGCTGTTTCATGGTCTCCTGTCCCATGATTCCGGATGCTCCCGTTACCAGCACGACCTTTTTGGGTTTTGTCACGTCTGTGTGAACCTGCGGGGAATCGAAGGTCAGCGCGGCGTCCATTGCCTCCCTTGTCGCATTTAACGCCCGTCTTGCCATGCCTGCGTCGCCGATGACCATATAGCCGCATCCGTTTGCATAAGCTGCTTCTTCCAGTTCTCTCCCGCATCTTGCCCTGGAGCCGATCGCGACCACGGCATAGTCGCACGGATACTCCACCGTCTGCCCATCCTTTTGCCCGATCACTTTTCCGTCTTCCACCGCAATGACCGTAACCTCTGTAGCCGGGGTGATATCTGCCGTCTGGAGTGCCTCATCAACACAGAACTTCCTGGCGCTTCCCATGTCCGCGCAATATTCCTTCATCATTTCCAGGACCGTGACTTTGCATCCCCGCTCTTCCAGATATTCCGCCGCTTCCATTCCGACCATTCCGCCGCCGATGACAACGATATTTCCTGAAATTTCTCTTTTCCCGTCCAGAACCTCATGGGAATTGACCACAAAGGATTTTTCAATCCCCGGAATATGAGGGATCAGCGGCTCGGCTCCGATCGCGTTGAATACGGTATGCGGCCGGATCTCCGCGATCAGCTCCGGCGTCACCTTTGTATTCAGCCGGATCTCTGCCCCCAGCGCTTCCGCCTGTTTTGCCATGCGCTCAACAGCCTGCTTCATCTCGGCCTTCCTTGGCGCCATTCCGGCTGTAAGGAACTGCCCTCCGAGACGGTCTGTCTCCTCGCAGAGGATCGCATGATGCCCCCGCTTTTTCAGGACGATCGCTGCTTCAAGGCCTGCGATCCCGCCCCCGGCGATGAGGACCGTCTCCGGCTTTTCTGCGGGAATGATCTCGCACTCCTTCTCCCGCCCGACTGCCGGATTCATGAGACAGGTCACATGCGGACAGTCCGGATTTGCAAATGCGTCAAGGCATCCCTGGTCACAGCCGACACAATATGTAATCTCTTCTGTTTTTCCTGCTTTCACCTTATTTACAAACTCCGGATCTGCATACTGGGCGCGCCCCATGACTACCAGATCCACTTTATCTTCTTCCAGTACCCGTTCTGCGATACCGGGCTCGTTCAGCCGGCCCACGCCGATTGTCAGCATGCCTGTCTCCCGGCGTATCCTGGCCGCGTTGTCAATGTTAAATCCCCGGGGGATATCGATGGGCGGAATCTCATATTTATTTGCGGGGGATATCACATTTCCCCTGGACACGTCAAGCACATCCACCCCTTCTTCTTTTGCCATTCTGCAGAATGCAATGACCTCTTCGATCGTAAGGCCGCCCTCCAGATAGTCGTCATGGGCATCGATTCGCATGAACAGCGGCATGTCCTCCGGCATCTCAGAGCGGATGGCGTGGATCGCTTCCAGAGGAAATCTTGCACGGTTCTCGAGGCTTCCTCCGTATTCGTCCGTCCGGTGGTTGATCCCGCCTGACAGGAAAGAATGGGGGAGATAATTGTGGGCACAATGAAATTCTATACAATCAAAGCCCGCTTTCACGGCCCTTGCCGCTGCCTTCCCATAACATGCCGTGACTTCTTTAATCTGCTCCACCGTCATACCCGGCAATGTCATGCCCGGCCCCATCGGCATGTCGCTGGCCATCAGGATCTGTGCCGTCTGATCCATGCCTACCGCAAGGCTGCCCTGCCATAGCTGGATTCCGATTTTCCCTCCTGCTTCGTGGACAGCATCCACTAATTTTTTCATGCCCGGGATATATTCATCTTCCGATATGGACAGAAAGTGGCGGGGCGCACTGGGCGTATGGACGCTGGACACCTCCACAATGTTCAGTCCGCTTCCTCCCTTTGCCCTTGCCGCATGGTAATTGATATGCTGTTCCGTAACATAACTCGTGTTACCGGAAAATTTGGTTCCTGTGGCCGGGAAAATAATACGGTTTTTCATTTCCATACCGCGGATCCTGATCGGTTCAAATAATTTTTCGTACATAGCTTGACTTCTCCTTTTTCAATATTTTTTTCACTATAACAGGAAAAAAGAGGTCTGTATTGTAATTACGCGTGATATTTTGTAATTTTGAATACGATTTATATATTGTATTCGTGGGAAAAACTGTATATATTATTGCTACGGACTGAAATACGAAAACGTAAAGGAGATTTTTATGGAAGGCTATTTTACAATCAGTGAATTTGCAAAATTGAGGAATATCAATATCAATTCCCTGCGCTATTATGAAAAGATCGGTGTGCTTCTTCCCGCCCATATCGACCCTTCAACAAAATACCGTTATTATTCCGCTGAACAGCTGCTCATACTGGATACCCTCCTCTGGTGCATAGACATCGGGATTCCATTAAAAGACTTAAAACAGTATCAGGATGATCATACGTTTATGGGACAGAAACTTTTTGAAGACGGCCGCAGGATTGCCATGCAGAAAATGGAAGACATCAGATCAGGGCTGGAAAAAGTGGAGTATTTATTAAAGTGCCAGGAAAGCAACCAAAAATATGAAAACAGGCAGGGGCTTTATGAGCGGGATTTCCCGGAACGGCATTTTCTCATAAAAAAGTGGCCGGAGGATCCGGACAGTATACAGGGGATGGAGGATATCAATTCTTCTTTATTTTTATATGCTGAGGAAAAAAAGATGCAGCCCGTTTCACCCTGTGGAATCATTGTACGGTTTGCGGGCCGGCTGCCCGCCGTTTCCTGTCTCTATTGTGAAGTCCTGAAGAATTATAACGATGAACGTGTGTTTACGGTTCCTTCCGGCCAGTTTTTGTGTAAGCAGATCAAGACAGCCGGCTGGCTTCCTGTAAACCGCCTGATTCGTCTGATACAGGACGAGCCCGGGTTCCCGGCCAGTGATTTTACAGCAGTCATTTCCAACATGATTTTAAACGAGCACATTTTCGGATTCAATCGGAGTGAAATACAGATCACAGACCGCCGCGTTTTTTAAAAGACCATTTTTCCAGATTTCCGATTTTACTTGACTCTGTTATTATAACAGGCTTTATAATAGAATATATTTTCTACATGAAAGGGGGCTTCTGGTTATGGGAATCAGCAACTCAGATTCTGTTTATGTGATTTTCAGCGTCGATGATATCATGCTCCTGATATCTGGTAAATATGTTTCAGATATTGTTCCCATGCCGGAGATAAAGATGGAGGTTCCGCACTCGCCTGCGTACATATCCGGTATATGCAATTCTTATAACCGAAATATAACAATGATAAACTTATCTATTTTACTGGGACTTAATAACAGCGGTATTTCAGATAAAGATTCTGAAATGATGATTATTATTTCAAAAGATTCCAGAAAGATAGGCATCCTTGCTGACAAAGTTCTTTCTATAGATTCATCTGATAATATTTTACGGCATGGAAAAAATCCTTTCACCAGCCAGTTTATAAGCAATCTATGTGTATTAAAACATATGGATGAAATAGCAATGGAATTGGATATTCCTGAAGTACTGTCCAAAGTTTAAAAACCTTTATTAAATTATAAAAGACGATTCTTTTGTTTTTACAAGCGTCCTTCACATAGCTGGCATAATCCTGCATGTAAAAGACCTGCCCGTACCTGTCTCCCAGCATGAAATAATTCCTGTGTAATTCCATAGAATCCGGATAGATCCATTCCTTGAAGCTGCTCCCCCTTCTGGAAAATGCTTTCATGTGTAGTCTCGGAAACTAATAACACAAATTGAAAATGCGGCAGACTCCCCCCTTCAAGTGTCAAATAAATACAGATTGTAAAGGGTCTATAGATAAGCTCCTAAAATCTTAATTCCCGAATATTCTGTAAGGTTTCCATGTATGGCTGATCTTTTCCGAACAGAAGCGTTGTCCCCAGCACAAAACCTGCCACTCCTTTTGGCGCATATTCCAGAATCTTATCCGCACTGCATGCCCCGTCCCAGTAAATTTCAAAATCCATATCTTCTTTTAAGGCAAGCAGCTTCGTGATCTTTTTTCCGACATAAGGGAGATACATCTGTCCTGCATTGCCGGGATTCACAGACATGACGAGAACCTTTTTTACAATTCGCAGCATTTCCATAACTGTTTCCACGGAGGTTCCTGGATTGACGGCAATACCAGGAACCATCCCGGCATTGATGATGCTCTGCAGGGTGGTGGACGGATGGTATTCCGCTTCCGGGTGAATATAGACCGTATCACCTTTTCGAAGGCAGTCAATAAATAATCCGATCCGGTTGTTCGGATGCTCGATCATCAGGTGTACGTCCAGCGGCCTGGAGGCCGCCCCGGCTATGTAACGCATGTCGTTCAATGACATGGCGAAATTGGGGACATAGCGTCCGTCCATGATATCAATATGGAAGGAATCAATCCCGCCCTTTTCCAGATTCTTCACTTCTTTTTCCAAATTTCCATAATCGGCACACATCATGGATGCCATTAGTTCAAAGTTCATTTGCAAATCCTCTTTTTGTATTCTGTAAAAAGTGAGCGTCCTGACGCGCACAATTTGTCAAACAGAATTATTTTGTTTGAAAATACGCAATCGTCTTCACTAGCCCTTCATCCAGTGAGATCCTCGGCTCCCAGTCCAGCTCTTTTTTTGCCAGGTCGATCACCGGCTTCCTCTGGGTGGGGTCATCCTGCGGCAGGGGCCGATGTACAATCTTCGATTTACTGCCCGTAAGGCTTATCACCTTCTCCGCCAGCTCCAGCATGGTAAACTCGCCCGGATTGCCAAGGTTCACAGGCCCCGTAAAGCCCTCCCTGCTGTTCATCATCCTGACCATCCCTTCCACGAGGTCATCCACGTAGCAGAAACTCCGGGTCTGCGTGCCGTCACCGTATATGGTGATATCCTCGCCCTGAAGTGCCTGCACGATAAAATTCGATACCACACGGCCGTCATTGGCATTCATATTCGGACCATAGGTATTGAAGATGCGGATCACTTTGATATCCACATCGTTCTGTCTATAATAATCAAAGAACAGTGTTTCCGCAGCCCGCTTCCCCTCATCATAACAGGAACGGATGCCAATCGGATTCACATTGCCCCAATATCTCTCCGGCTGGGGATGGACATTTGGATTCCCATATACCTCACTTGTTGATGCCTGCAGGATCCGCGCCTTCACACGTTTCGCAAGACCCAGCATGTTGATAGCTCCCATGACGGAAGTCTTCATGGTCTTTACAGGATTATACTGATAATGCACGGGTGAAGCCGGACAGGCCAGATTGTAGATCTGGTCCACCTCCACCAATAGTTCCTTCGTCACATCATGCCGGATCATCTCGAAGTTGTGCTTATCCAGCAATGGTTCTATGTTTCTTTTACTTCCTGTGAAAAAATTATCAACACATAGGACATCGTTTCCCTCTTCAACCAATCGGGCGCAGAGATGTGACCCGATAAAACCTGCCCCGCCTGTCACCAGGATTCTCTTCATGACTTCACCTCCCCGGCCGCTAATCTCTCAAAATGCACGCCGTATCTTCCGGTCGCAAGGACTCTCTTCATACTTTTACCTCCCCGGCTGCAGCGCGGACTCCGATCTGGTAGTAAGCAATCCCATATTCTTCCACACGCTTCGAATCATACTGGTTACGCCCGTCAAAAATCACAGGCTCCTTCAGCAGCCGCTTAATCTCATAAAAATCCGGACTCCTGAACTCTTTCCATTCTGTGATCAGAATCAGCGCGTCCGCTTCGTGCAGAGCTTCGTATTTATTATCGCAATACACGATATTTTGATCTTCTTTGAGATAACACTCCCTGGCTTCCCGCACAGCCTTGGGATCGTATGCACGGATCTTCGCCCCGGAAGCCGTAAGCTCCTTCAGGATCGTGATTGCGGGTGATTCCCTCATATCATCCGTATCCGGCTTGAAAGCCAGTCCCCACGCCGCAAAGGTTTTTCCCGAAAGATCGCCCCCGAACCGTTCCTTTATCTTCCTGACCAGCACTTCCTTTTGCGCATGGTTCACATCCTCCACGGACTGCAGAAGCCTGGATTCATATCCAAACTCCGAAGCGGTCTTAATCAAAGCCTGCACATCCTTCGGAAAACAGCTTCCGCCGTAACCGCAGCCCGGATAGATAAAGGAAAAACCGATACGTCTGTCGCTTCCGATTCCGCGGCGCACCTTATTCACATCCGCTCCCACCCGCTCGCAGATATTGGAAATCTCATTCATAAATGATATTTTCGTCGCCAGCATGGAGTTTGCCGCATACTTCGTCATTTCGGCTGACGGGATATCCATCAGGATAAAGTTTTCCGTATTCATCACATAGGGCTTATAAAGCTCCCGCATGACCGATGCCGCATGCTCGCTGTCCACACCGATCACGATGCGGTCAGGCTTCATGCAGTCTGCGATTGCGCTGCCCTCTTTTAAAAATTCCGGATTTGATACCACATCAAATGTCAGGTCGCTGCCCCTCGCATCCAGCTCTTCCTGTACCGCAGCCCTTACCTTCTCCGATGTTCCTACCGGAACCGTGGACTTATCCACGATCACCATGTGCCGTTTCATGTTTGCCCCGATCTCCTTTGCAACGGCAAGCACATACTGCAGATCCGCAGAACCGTTCTCCCCCATGGGCGTTCCCACGGCGATGAAAACCACCTCCGACTTTTCCAGCGCGTCCCTGATTTCCGTGGTGAAATTCAGTGTCTTTGCCGCATGATTCCTTTCCACCATTTCCGAGAGTCCCGGCTCATAGATCGGGATGATGCCCTTCCTTAACTTCTCAATCTTTTCCTCGTCCACATCCACACACCAGACGGTATTTCCCATCTCCGCAAAGCATGTACCTGTGACGAGCCCGACATAGCCGGTTCCGATAACTGCAATCCTCATTCTTCTGCGTCCTCCAATGCCTGTGATATTACCTGATCCATATCCATGTATCGATACGTGCCAAGTCTCCCGCCGAAACGGAGATTTCTCTCCCTTTCCGCAAGTTCTCTGTATGTTTCATAAACAGCCGCATTTCTCTCATCATTGACCGGATAATACGGTTCCTCTCCCCGACTCCATTCTGCCGGATACTCCTTCGTGATCACGGTCTGATCCGGATTTCCTGCGCCGAACAGGAAATGCTTGTGCTCGATGATCCTCGTGTACGGGTGATCCTGATCCGTGTAATTCATTCCCGCCGTTCCCTGGAAGTTTGGCATATCCAGCACTTCCGTCTCGAACCGCAGGCTCCGGTACTGCAGCTCACCGCAGCAATAATCGAAATACTCATCAATCGCCCCCGTGTAAATGACCGTTTCCGCCTGCTTCCGCAGTTCATCCTTTTGATTCAGATAGTCCGTACCAAGCCGCACTTCAACACCTTCAAGCGTCCTCTGTATCATCTCCGTATATCCGTCCACAGGGATTCCCTGATGGGGATGATTGAAGTAATTGTTATCAAAAGTCCATCGCACCGGCAGGCGTTTGATGATAAATGCCGGAAGCTGCGTGCAGGCCCTTCCCCACTGCTTTTCGGTGTAGCCCTTGACCAGCTTCTCATAAATATCCGTTCCAACCAGAGAAATGGCCTGCTCCTCCAGGTTCTTCGGTTCCTGAATGCCTGCCGCCTCCACCTGTGCCCGGATTCTCTCCTGCGCCTGCTGTGGCGTCTTTACATCCGGCCACATCTTTGTGAACGTGTTCATGTTAAACGGCAGGTTGTAAAGCTCCCCTTTATAATTGGCTACCGGGGAATAAATGAAATGATTGAACTTCGCAAATCGATTGACATATTCCCATACATTTTCTTTATCCGTATGAAAAATGTGCGGCCCATACATGTGGACATCAATGCCTTCTATCTTCCTGGAATAAATGTTTCCTGCAATGTGACCGCGCCTGTCGATCACAAGGCACTTTTTTCCCGCCTCTGTCTTTTTCTGTGCAAATACAGCCCCGTAAAGACCGGCTCCTACGATGAGATAATCATACTTCATTTCCGACTGACCTCCTTTAGGCACTTACAAACAATTTCTTGCGAAAAATGCCAAAATTTTTCCAGCTGTGCGGTTGCGATTCGATAGGTCATTTGCATGCAATTTATTGCAATGCAAATGGCCTGTCGAATCAGCAACCCACTTATTAATGAGCAAAAAACGGCTGCGTTAGCAGACGTAAGAGTGCGTCAGCACGGCTTTTGCGAATGGATAAGTGGGTTGGATGCTCCTTGGAGCATCCAACCGCACAGCTGGAAATTTTTCCAGCTGTGCAGTTGCAATACGAAATCTCAGTTTTATGCAATTTATTACAATGACACTGAGATTATGGATTAACAGCCTACTTATAAATGAGCAAAATGCGGCTGCATCAGCAGACGCAAGCGTGCGATAGCACAAATTTTGTGATTGGATGATCCAACCGTACAGAAGGAAATTTTTAATATCCCGCATTTTCATGCCATTTCCACGCATGGGCTACAATCACATCAATCTCTCCATACTTCGGTTCCCAGCCCAGTACCTTCCTTGCCTTGTCGCTGCTTCCCACGAGCCTTGCCGGATCGCCCTGCCTGCGGTCTGACAGTGTGACCGGAAATTCTTTCCCCGTCACTCTCTTCACCGATTCCACGACTTCCAGCACAGAGGTGCCGATGGTATTTCCAAGATTGAAGAAATCTCCCGGGTTCCCTTCCTCCAGATAATGCAGTGCCCTGATATGTACATCCGCAAGGTCCGCCACATGGATATAATCCCTGACGCAGCTCCCGTCCGGGGTATTATAATCCGTACCGAACACCTTGATATCCTCCCGCTTTCCGCTTGCCGCATCCAGCACCAACGGAATGAGATGGGTCTCCGGATGATGGCTCTCGCCGATCTCACCGTCCGAATCCGCACCGGCGGCATTAAAATAGCGGAGCACCGCAGACTGCAGCCCGTATGCCTTTTGATAATCCTTCAGGATTCGTTCCACCGTCAGTTTCGTCATCCCATAAGGATTGATGGGATTCTGAGGCATATCTTCGGTGATCGGCACTTTTTTCGGCTCCCCATAGGTAGCGCAGGTGGACGAAAAGATAAGCTTATTGCAGCCATGCCGTTTCATTACCTTCAGCAGGTTCAGCGTATTGACCACATTGTTGTAGTAATATTTCTCCGGTTCCGTGACGGACTCCCCCACATAGGCATATGCCGCGAAATGGAACACCGCGTCAATCTCATGTGCAGAAAATACCGCCTCTATCTCCGCCTCATCGGCAAGGTCTCCCTCCGCGAAGGTTCCCCATTTTACAGCTTCTCGATGCCCATAGACCAGGTTGTCAAATACAATTGTCTCGTAGCCTTCCCTGTTCAGTTGCTTGTTGATGTGGGAACCGATGTACCCGGCCCCGCCGCAGACCAAAATCGCCATTTTTGCCTCCTCCGGAACTGTAAGAAAACAACTTGTGTAGTTCCTTATGTATAGAGTTATGTATAGAGAATTCTCCCTGTGTGATAGATTTTCAGTTTCTCCCTGTTTGTCATAAAATACAGCGTCTCAAGGCTCTCACTCATATATGCCGTATAACGGTCACGGCGATCAGCCCCCTTCGGTTTCGAAAACTCCTCAATCCGGTCCAGTGTCCTTCGGTAATGACAGATACCTACATATTCATCCTCCGTATGCAGCCTGTTCTTCCACACCCAGTAGTGCGCCGTCATCTCGCACCGGTTGGGATTCTTCGCCGAGATATTGTCCCCGGTATTATCATAAAATGATGCCTGCCCGCTGACCTCTATCCCATCCCGGGCCGCTCCCTCGCAGCCAAGGTACAGCTTTTTCACATAGGACGGCATCTGCGGCGGGTTCGCAAGGGGCTTGTCCTTATAAAACGACGCGGCATATACAGTCAGCCTCGGCAGATCAGCCTGTGTGTCGGCTTCCCCGCCCCTGCCAGGCCCAGCCAGAAAATGAACCGATAAGAACCGCCCTTCCTTTTGGAAATACCGCCCCATGATATGTAAATTCTGTTCCGCGTCTGTGACCAGAAATGCCTTGATTTCCTTCTCCGGCTCCAGGGCGGATAACGCTTTATACAATCCTGCTGTTCCTTTTGATTTGCCCGTAAGGGACCTGAAACCGGAGCGAAGCGGTCGTCATCGTCCCCCCCGCCTGCCCTGACGGATTCAAACAGGATCTCTTCCATGGATTTCTCAGTGACCAGCCGATACCAGTCTTCCACCCGCGGGTCATGAAAATATCCCTGAGGAAGAGCCGACGCCCCGAGCATTGGAAAGATCTCATTGCGGTACTTGCCGTAAAGAAATTCAACCTTGTCAAGCTCCGTCATCCAGTCAAAATATTCGCGCAGCAGGCGTATGGCCAGGCCACATTGAGATAACTCTGCTTCACGCTCTCATAGACCCCCAGTTCCTTCAGGCGCTTTACCACAGACAAGGTTCCTTCGTAAGCTGCCTCCGGATGCCTCGTCCGGGAATCGCACTGACTTGTCCCTGTCCCGACCCGGTAATTGATCAGTGCCCGATCCACTACGGCAACCCGCTCGGCAACGATCGGGGCAATCATGGAGCTGTCCTGGTCATCGGAGATTGGAATCGGCGTGAAGGAAAGGCCGTGATCTGTCAGAAGCCTCCTGCGGAAGAGCTTGTTCCACGCATAATTGTCCGCAATCTCGCAGATATATTCCGGGCAGTCCTTCCATGAAAATGCCTCCATATCCGGTGCGTAGTAAAGATCCGGATGCGGCAGCCTCCCGGTCACGCACTGTTTCTCATCGTCAAATGCCTGCCCCGCGCAGATCGCCACGTCAGAGCCGGTATCTACTGCCTTTCCAACCAGACTCTCCACCATATCAATCTCAAAGAAATCATCACTGTCCACGAACTGGATATATTCGCCTGAGGCATTTTCCAGCCCCAAATTTCTTGCGGACGCGGTTCCTTTCCCCTCATTTTCCCTGGAGAAGATACGGATACGGCCATCTTCTCTGGCATATTCCTCCAATATCGCCGGGGAATCATCCGCAGAGCCGTCATTGACACAGATAATTTCAAGATTTTTATAGGTCTGTCCTGTGACAGAATCCAGGCATTGCCGGAGATACCGCGCAGAATTATAGACCGGTATGACAAGTGATACCACCGGTTCCTTTCCCATTGATTGTCTTCTTCTGATATCCTTCATGTTCTAAACCTCAAATGGCAATAATATTTTCTCCCCCCGGGATTCCCATGGAGAGTGCTTCCCTTTCAATCTCCTCAAAACGCAGATGGTGCGCAATCATCAGGAAATCATAATCCCCCGGCCTCTTCATAAATTCTCCCGGGGCACAGATTGTGACCTTCCCAAATGTTTTCCCTATTTTATCCTCTGACTTATCACATACCATAGAGACTTCCGCACCGGACAGCCCCGCCATCTCTTCTAAAAACTCGCCCAGCATTCCTGCACCCCAGATGGCATATCGCTTTCCGGGTTGGATAGAATCCCGCCTGAGTGCGGTCTTTTCTTCCATATCCGATAGCCGTATCACCTTTTCCTTCTGCCACGCCTTCACCAATTCATCTGTTGACTTCATATGCGCAAGCCGGTCAAAACCGATACTCCGCAGGGACAATGCGCCCTTGCAGAAGAAAATCCATCCATCCCCCACATGCAGGCTTCCGGGATTAAAAATCCGTTTGCCGATTATTGTTTTCAGGTCATCCGCCGCAATATCTTCCTTCTGCTTTAACAGGATCCAGCCCGCCTCTGCCGGCATTTTCCCGAAAATCCTGCCCCGGCTGTCTGACGGTATTTTCCCGGAATCCCTGTCCCAACTATCTGCCGACATTTTCCCGGGATTCCTGTCCTGGCCAGCCGCCTGGTTAACTGCCTGATTGACCGCCTGGGTAATTGCCTGGGTAATCTCCTGGTTAATCTTTTGATTAATCGCCTGATTGAGCCGCTCTCCAAAACCATCGCCTTCCGCGATCACAAGCTCCGAATACTCCATCTGAAACAGGCTGGAATTTTTCTCATGGAACCGGTCTTCGTACTTCGCGATATAGCGGTCACCCACAATAAAACGCCTGTCCTCCGGCTTACTGTCATCATCAATCACGCCATCCGTAATCTTTACCGGATTGATATGGCCGGATTTCAGTTTCGGGCTGCCTGTACCTTTGAGCATTTCATAGAGCCTTGGAGACACATCGTCCGTCTCCTCCTGGGAATCTCTGGTGAAGGTTCTCCCCTCCAGGGCAAATCCGCATAATTCGCACCAGTGCAGTTGGTCAGCAAACTCTTCCGGCTTCCTCTTCCACCAGCCGGGTTCGATCTTCCAGCCACCCGGACCGTCAAAGAGCATATCCAGAGCCCCCGCGATCTCGCAGAAAAATGCTCCCTTAGGGGTAATTGCGGCACTCCAGGTATTTTGTATCCAGCACTTGTCCCGTAGCCTTTTCCACTCATCGTCCGGGATATCCAGATTCTTTCTGGAAAAAAGCCCCGGCTGATGGTAGGACGGATTGATGTGGTCATTCAGGTACTCGACGGAAAATGTATCCTGTATCACCTCATAATACTTCCGGTATGTTCCGCTCATATTCGGCCACAGGCCCGCCCCGTGCTTTTTTACAAAATGGCTTCCGTCCGGCCGTTCACGGAGTACGCCGCTTTCAAACTCCCTCCTGTGAATGCTGTGGATAAAATCTTTTTAGGGATACAGCAAAGCATCGCCGCCGGAAGGCTTACCAAACTTTTTCCGCATATACCCCGCAAACCACTCAAACTCCGGGTGAAGTGTCGGCTCGCCTCCGATGATCCCTGTCACGCCGTCAAAGCCGTCCAGGGAATCCACGGCACGCTGAAAGGTTTCAAAGTCCATAAAAAATGGTTTCCTGTGGTTGCCGCAAAAACGCGTGCAGTTCGAACAACGCATGTTGCAGGCGTTGGTAATATCAATCTGTATAAATTCCATGTCAGCGGGTGAACGCATGGTATCACTCCCTTTTCCGTTATGAAACTATGGTCTTTCCGAAGCTTGACTTGAAAGATTGAGCAAGTTGGAGCAATACCCATTCAGCCCATGCACAACAATGTATCCTAAAGTTTCTAATTTAGTGCAAATATTCTTATATATTTCATAATCTTTAATAGATACTATGATAACCTGCCCTGCCGCTCTGGAAATAAAATCTGGCTCTACGACCTGATAGTCACGAATCCTACTTATTTCTTTTGCATTTACATCCCATATAGGAAAATCAAATCCATATTCATTTGCCCTAAGAAGAGATAAAATCTCTTCCATTCCTTTTCCTGCCCCATAAAAAATCACTTTATTTTCCCGTAGTTTCGACAATAATTCCTTAGATATCTGCTTATTTTTCCTTATCTGAAT
>VSNK01000101.1 GCA_009774255.1 Faecalicatena sp. | reverse complement strand
TAATGGTTTCAAAAATAAAAATATAATCTGTTTCATAAATAATCACTCCATATTAAATAATCACTCCATAGTAAAAAATCCTTTATGGGTTTTAAGTATGCCACGAAATGTCAGTTTTGTAAAGTGTTTTAAGCTATGAACCGTAACACATATTTGCAACATCCTCAGGTTTGTGGTATTCTATACAAGGAAAAATCCGCCAAGGAGGAATTCAGGTATGAAGATCATTCAGTTATTAGAACGTTTACAATACGAAGTGATACAGGGCAGTGACCAGATCGAGATCACGGCCCTGATCAATGATTCACGAAAGGTAGAAGAAGGCGCGGCATTTGTCTGCATCAGCGGCGCGGTCTCGGACGGACACAGATTTGCCGCGGAGGTTGCGGGAAAGGGCGCAGCTGCCTTGATTGTGGAAAAGGAAGTGGAGGTGTCGGGGAGCGTGACTGTCATAAAGGTGCCGGATACGCGCTATGCGCTGGCGCTGATGTCTGCCGCCTATTTCGGCTATCCCGCAGATAAGTTGAAGATTATTGGAATTACCGGCACAAAGGGCAAGACCACCACGACGTATATGATTAAATCTATTCTGGAGGATGTAGGCCATAAGGTAGGCCTGATCGGCACCATTGAGGCAGTCATCGGGGAGAAAAAGATCCCGGCGGCCAATACCACGCCGGAGTCTTACATGATCCACAAGTATTTTGCGGAAATGGTGGAAGCAGGCTGCGACAGCGTGGTCATGGAAGTCTCCTCCCAGGGCCTGATGCTGCACAGAACGGCAGGGATTCCATTTGAGATCGGTATTTTCACGAATCTGGGGCATGATCATATCGGACCCAATGAACATAAGGACTTTGAAGATTACAAGCGATGCAAGGGGCTACTGTTTAGGCAGTGCAGGCTTGGAATCGCCAATATAGACGATCCCTGGTTTGAAGATGTATTCCGCGGCGCCGCCTGCCGGGTGGAGACCTTCGGGCTTTCCGAGAAAGCGGATCTTAGGGCAGAGAATACCCACCTGGTGTCCAGACCGGGGTACCTGGGGGTGGCATACCATGTCAGCGGGAAAATGAATTTTGACGTGGAAATTGACATCCCGGGAACCTTCAGTGTATATAATTCATTGACCGCAATTGCGGTGTGCGGACATTTCGGCGTATCGGAAAATGTCATCCAAAAAGCATTGAAAGCGGCAAAGGTGAAGGGGCGGATTGAGATGGTGAAGGTGTCCGATGAATTCACCCTGATGATTGACTACGCCCACAATGCCATGAGTCTGGAAAGTCTGCTGACGACCTTGAAGGAATACCATCCGGCACGTCTGGTATGCCTCTTCGGGTGCGGGGGCAACCGCTCCAAAGACCGCAGATATGAGATGGGCGAGGTGTCCGGACGGCTGGCGGATCTGTCCATTATCACCTCCGATAATCCGCGTTTTGAAGAACCCCAGGCAATTATCGATGATATCAAGACCGGTATCGGCAGGACGTCCGGAAAATATATCGAGATCTGCGACCGAAAAGAGGCAATCCGGTATGCCATCGCCAACGGGCAGCCAGGGGATGTCATCGTGCTGGCCGGAAAAGGGCACGAAGATTATCAGGAGATCAAAGGGATAAAATACCCGATGGACGAGAGAGTGCTGATCGCGGAGGTACTGGAAGAACTGGCGGAAGAACGGAAATAACTGCTCGGAGGATTTTCATGTTTGCCAATATTATTATAGATATTACTCATGAAAAACTGGATAAAATATTTCAATATAAAATTCCTTCTCACCTGGAGGGGAGGCTTACGGCAGGCATGGAGGTGGTGGTTCCCTTCGGAAGGGGGAACCGCCTGACCAAAGGGTATATTATCGGCTTTGCCGATAAGTGTGACTATGATCTGACGAAGCTCAAGGAGATTCAGGATATTTCCCAAAAGGGCATTGCCATTGAGGGAAAGCTGGTGGCTCTCGCTGCGTGGATGAAGGAGCACTACGGCGGCACCATGATCCAGGCATTGAAGATGGTTCTGCCCATCCGGCAGCAGGAGAAGGAAAAGGTGAAGAAAAAGCTGCGCCTTCTTCTGGACGAGGAGGAGGGAAAGAAAAAGCTGGACTATTACCTGCATAAAAATCAGCGGGCAAGGGCACGGCTGCTCTCAGCGCTTCTGGATGATCCGGTGCTGGATTATGAGCTGGTCAATAAAAAGCTGAATATTCCCCTTTCCGTGGTACGGGCGCTGGAAGAGCAGGGGGTGGCCGTGCTGGAGTCGGAGCGGGTATACCGGAATCCGGTGAAGCAGAAGGAACAGGTGCAAAAGCAGATCACATTTACGGAGGAACAGCAGGAGGCGATTGCCCGGTTCTGGCAGGACTATGGAAGGCAGCAGTATGGGGTTTACCTGATTCATGGAGTTACAGGCAGCGGCAAGACAGAGGTCTATATCGAGATGATCCGCAGGGTGGCGGCGGCAGGACGGCAGGCCATTGTCCTGATTCCGGAAATTGCCCTGACCTTTCAGACCGTCATGCGGTTCTACCGCTGCTTTGGCAGCAGGGTATCCATCATGCATTCTCGTCTGTCCGCCGGAGAGCGCTATGACCAGATGATGCGCGCGAAGGAGGGAAAGATTGATGTCATGATCGGCCCCCGTTCCGCTTTGTTCACGCCATTTCCTGATCTGGGACTGGTGGTCATTGACGAAGAGCATGAAAATACTTACAAAAGTGAGCAGGTTCCCCGCTACCATGCGCGGGAGACTGCTGTTGCCCGGGCAAAGATGGAACATGCCAGCGTAGTGCTGGGGTCCGCCACCCCTTCTCTGGAAGCCATGTACCGGGCGAAAGCCGGTAGATACCGACTGCTGGAATTGAAAAATCGTTCCGGACATCAGGAGATGGCAGAAGTACATACCGTTGACCTACGGCAGGAATTGAAGAACGGCAACCGTTCCATCCTGAGCAGTAAGCTGCAGGAATTGATCGCGGACCGACTGGAAAAAAGGGAGCAGATCATGTTGTTCCTGAACAGACGGGGATACGCGGGCTTTGTCTCCTGCAGGGAATGCGGTTATGTGGTAAAATGCCCCCACTGTGACGTATCCTTATCTTATCATCGAAATGGAAAGCTGGTCTGCCATTACTGTGGGCATGAGGAAGAAAAGCAGGAGCTTTGTCCGCAGTGCGGTTCCCGGCATATCGGGGAATTCCGGGCAGGGACCGAGAAGATTGAGGAGATCGTAAAAGAGCAGTTTCCCCGGGCGAGGGTGCTGCGGATGGATATGGATACCACCCGGGAAAAGGACGGGCATGAAAAAATCCTGGCGGCATTTGCCAATGAAGAGGCGGATGTGCTGGTAGGGACACAGATGATTGTGAAAGGACATGATTTTCCTAATGTGACGCTGGTAGGGATCCTGGCAGCCGATATGTCCCTGTATGCGGACGATTACCGGGCGGGAGAGCGGACATTCCAGCTTCTGACCCAGGCTGCGGGAAGAGCTGGCAGAGGGCAGAAGAAGGGGGAGGCGGTTATCCAGACCTACAGCCCAAAGCACTATGCCATTGTGACGGCCGCGGCTCAGGATTATAAAGCATTTTACGAGGAAGAGATCCGATACCGGGAGGTGATGGGATATCCTCCGGTGGAAAATCTGCTGGCGGTGCTGGTGAGCTGCCGGGAGGAAGAGCTTCTGGAAACAGGCTGCAGATTCCTGAAAGAATATGCCCTCCGGGTGAAAGGGAGCGTGCCTGTGAAGCTGATCGGCCCGGCAAGCCCGGGAATCGGAAAAATTAATGATATATATCGAAAAGTACTCTACCTAAAAACGGAAAGATATGATACACTAGTAAGGATGAAAAATCGGTTAGAACAATATATTGAAGTAAATGCCGGATTCAACACCATGCGGATTCAATTTGATTTCAATCCCATGCATGTGTTTTAATTAAGGTTTTATTAGACTAGGAGGATATGAGAAATATGGCAATAAGAGAGATTCGCGAGATCGGAGACGATATTCTGACCAAACCGTGCAAGGCGGTTCCGAGGATGACGCTCCGCACGAAGATTTTGATCAATGACATGCTGGATACCATGTATGAAAAGACTGGAGTGGGTCTGGCAGCACCGCAGGTCGGGATATTGAAGCAGATCGTGGTGATCGATATCGGGGACGGCCCGCTTGTATTGATCAATCCGGAGGTGATCGAAGCTTCCGGCGAACAGACAGGAGAGGAAGCGTGTCTGAGTGTGCCGGGCAAATACGGAATCGTGACCAGACCCAACTATGTGAGAGTCCGCTTCCACAATGAGGATATGGAAGAAGTCGAGATTGAGGGCGAAGAACTTTTAGCCAGGGCGTTATGCCATGAGATTGATCATTTATCAGGAAGACTCTATGTGTATCAGACAGAGGACGGCCTTCATGACGCCGTACCGGAGGAGGAGGAATAGATGAGGATCATATTTATGGGAACCCCGGAGCTTTCCGTGGGAACGCTGGAGGCGCTTGTGGAGGCAGGGCATGACGTGTGCCTGGCAGTGACCCAGCCGGATAAGCCAAAAGGACGCGGAAAGGAAATGCAGCCTACGCCGGTGAAGGAAACGGCGGTACGTTATGGGATTCCGGTCTTCCAGCCGAAAAAAGTACGGGAGCCGGAATGCGTGGAGTATCTGAAAAGCTTTCAGGCGGAGGTCTGTGTCGTAGTGGCATTTGGTCAGATCCTGCCGGGAGAGATCTTGGACATGACCCCTTACGGCTGCATCAATGTCCATACATCCCTTCTTCCGAAGTACCGGGGAGCGGCACCGATTCAGTGGGCCATCATTCAGGGAGAGCAGGTGACGGGTGTGACCACCATGCAGATGGACGAAGGGATCGATACCGGAGACATGCTTCTTACGACCGAGGTGCCCATCACCCCGGAGGAGACCGGAGAAAGCCTTCATGACAAGCTGGCGGCTGCCGGGGCAGAGCTGGCGGTACGAACCTTGAAGGAACTGGAAGCGGGAACGCTTACGCCCAAAAAGCAGGGAGAAAGTCCCACGCCCTATGCGAAAATGCTGAACAAAAAAATGGGAAATATTGACTGGAATCAGCCGGCGGCGGCAATCGAGCGTCTGATCCGGGGACTCAATTCCTGGCCGAGCGCCTATACGATCTGGAATGGAAAAGTAATGAAAATCTGGAAAGCCGGTGTGAAATCCGATGAAACCGGAGATACTGTGGAAAAGGCAGCTCCCGGAACCATCCTTAAAGTGGAAAAGGACTCTTTTTGTGTTCAGACCGGGGACGGTGTGCTGCTGGTAAAGGAAGTTCAGCTTCCGGGGAAGAAACACATGGATGTGTGTGCGTTCCTGAGAGGAAATACGGTGACTCCGGGGACGATACTGACTTCCGGTATGTAAAGAGATTAGGAGTATGATGGTTATTTCAAACAGTTCGGAATCATCTTTACAGATCCGTCTGATACGGAAAAAGGAGATTTTACGGAAAGGAATTCAAAAATGGGAATGTTTTATCTTGGGTATGATCCGACTTATATTTTAGTTTTGATCGGAGTGGTCATCTGTATGCTGGCTTCCTCCCGTGTGAATCGTGTGTTCCGCAGGTATTCTTCCGTCCGGAGCCGATCGGGCCTGACCGGCAGGGAAGCGGCGGAGAAGATCCTCCGTGCGAACGGAATTTACGACGTTACCGTACGCCACATCCCCGGAAATCTGACCGATCACTATGATCCGCGGAATAAAACACTGGGGCTTTCCGACGCCACCTACGGGTCGGCTTCTGTGGCGGCAATCGGTGTGGCGGCTCATGAATGCGGCCATGCGGTACAGCATGCCACAGGATATGCACCTCTGAAATTCCGCGGTGCGCTGGTTCCGGTGGCGAATTTTGGTTCCAGCATGGCATGGCCTCTGATCGTAATCGGCCTGCTGCTGCGCAGTGACACGGCGATACTTTTCATTGATCTGGGAATTCTCTTGTTCTCGGCGGCAGTGCTGTTCCAGATCGTGACTCTGCCGGTAGAATTCAATGCATCCAATCGTGCCGTGAGGGTGTTGGAGACAAGCGGCATGCTCTACCCCGAAGAGGTTAAGCAGACGAAAGCAGTGCTCGGGGCGGCGGCCCTGACTTATGTGGCCGGAGCGGCATCCGCGGTTCTGCAGCTTCTTCGGCTGCTCCTGATCGCAGGCCGGAGAAGGGATGATTAGAATGAAAGTAAATGAGCGGGAACTGGTACTGGGAATCCTCATGGAAGTGACGGAAAAGGGACAGTACAGCCATATCGTCCTCCGCGAGGTGCTGGAAAAATACCAGTATCTGGACAAAAAGGAGCGTGCCTTCATCACCCGGGTGACGGAAGGCACTCTGGAGCACATGATGGAACTGGACTATATCCTGGACCAGTTCTCAAAAGTAAAGGTAAAGAAGATGAAGCCCGTGGTCCGCAATATTCTGCGGAGCGCGGTGTATCAGCTCAAGTATATGGACACGGTGCCCGATTCCGCGGTCTGCAATGAGGCGGTCAAGCTGGCCGTAAAAAAAGGCTTTGCAGGGCTTAAGGGCTTTGTCAACGGCGTGCTGCGCAATACGGCGGTCCATTTGGATCAGATTCCGTACCCGAAGGATCCGGTGGAAGAACTGTCGGTACGGTATTCCATACCCATGTGGATCCTGGAGCTGTGGCTTAAGAGCTATGACAATGAGACCGTGGAAACGATGCTGAAGGACTTTCAGAAGGAGAAGCCTCTGATGATCCGGCTGCGGTTAGGTCAGGAAGACATCCTGCGTCAGACAGAAGGCTTGCGGAAGGAACTGGAAGCAGAGGGGATCGAATTGAGAAAGCATCCATATCTTCCCTATGCGTTCTATCTTTCGGGACAGGATTACCTGGGGCGTCTGGACAGCTTCCGAGAGGGAAGGTTCTCCGTACAGGACGTAAGCTCCATGCTGGTCTGTGAGGCGGCGGCGCCGGGACCCGGGGATGTGGTGATTGATGTCTGTGCGGCGCCCGGAGGAAAGGCCGTCCACATGGCGGAAAAGCTCCGGGGAACCGGAATGGTGGAGGCAAGGGATCTGACCGCCCGGAAAGTCGGGCTGATCCAGGAGAACATTGACAGAACCGGGCTTTCCAATATCAAGGCCGTTCAGATGGATGCACGGCAGACAGATACGGCCTCCATAGGAATGGCAGACATTCTCATCGCGGATCTTCCCTGCTCCGGGCTGGGCGTCCTGGGCAAAAAGACGGATCTGAAATATAAGATAACAAAAGAAAGCCTGGATGGCCTTGTACGGCTTCAAAGAGAGATCCTCTCAACGGTGAAGGAGTATGTCAGGCCGGGCGGAACGCTGATCTACAGCACATGTACGATCAATCCGTCGGAAAATATGGACAATGTACACTGGTTCCTGGAACAGAATCCGGAATATACGCTCGGAGATATCCGTAAAAATCTCTGCGAAGAGCTGCGAGCAGATGTTCAGGAAAGAGGCTGCCTGCAGCTTTTGCCGGGGATCCATGAAAGCGATGGTTTCTTTCTGGCATGTCTGCGCAGGAGAGCATGAAATCGCAATATTGGCCGGAAGCCTTGTGGCAAGATACAAGGCACTGCGGACAGTAATGAAATAGCAGCCATCAAGAAAAAGGAAGATGAACCGGAAACATGAAAAAAGATATCTGTGCATATACATATGAACAATTGCAGACAGAGATACAGGCCCTTGGAGAACAGCGTTTTCGGGCAAAGCAGATCTATGAATGGCTGCACGTCAGGCTGGCGGAGGATTTTTCAGAAATGACAAACCTGTCAAAGGAACTCCGCGGCAGGCTGAACGAGCAGTATGAGATCCTGCCCGTCGTCATGCTGGAAAAACAGGAATCCCGTCTGGACGGGACCTGCAAGTTCCTGTTCCGTCTCCATGACGGCCATGTCGTGGAGAGCGTGTGGATGCGCTATGATTACGGCATTTCTGTCTGTATTTCTTCCCAGGTGGGTTGCCGGATGGGATGCAGGTTCTGCGCGTCCGGCATCGGCGGCCTGGAACGCAATCTGTCCCCTTCGGAGATGCTCGGACAGGTGTACCGTCTCCAGAAGCTGATGGGAGAACGGATCTCCAACGTTGTCGTCATGGGAACAGGCGAACCGCTGGACAACTACGACAATCTTCTGACGTTTCTGAAAATATTGAGCGGGGAGCACGGGCTCCATATCAGCCAGCGCAGCATTACGGTGTCCACCTGCGGAATCGTGCCGAAAATGTATGAACTGGCAAAAGAGCATTTACAGATCACCCTGGCCCTCTCCCTCCATGGTGCCACCCAGGAGAAAAGAAAGCGCCTGATGCCTGTGGCAAATGCCTGGGAACTGGAGGAAGTGCTTGCGGCCTGCGATGACTATTTCCGGGAGACCGGGCGGCGGATCACCTTCGAGTACAGCCTGATCCATGGCGTCAACGACACGCCGGAGGATGCCCGGGAGCTGATACGGATCCTGAAACCCAGAAATTGCCATTTGAACCTGATCCCCGTAAATGCGGTAAAAGAGTATCATCTGAAGCAGCCGGACAGGAAAAATGCACGGAATTTCAAAAATCATCTTGAAAAATATGGGATAAATGTTACACTAAGAAGGGAACTGGGCGCGGACATCGACGGAGCCTGCGGTCAGCTAAGAAGAAGTTTTTTACATACACAGACAGAGGAGGCGGACTTATGAAGACATTTTCAATCACTGACGTAGGGATGGTAAGACAGATCAATCAGGACTATGTCTATACAACAGACAATCCTCTGGGGCCGCTTCCGAACCTGTTTGTAGTGGCAGATGGGATGGGAGGCCATCAGGCCGGGGATTATGCCTCAAAATATACGGTAGAAGTTTTGACAAAAGAACTGGCGCAGACAAAGGAAGAGGATGTAGAGAAGGCGATCGTCTCCGCGATCAAGAAGGCGAACAAGGAGATCATCAAAAAGGCCTCCGAGGATCCTCATTTGAAAGGAATGGGAACTACGATCGTTGTGGCGACCATCTTCCGGCAGATGATGTATTTTGCAAATGTAGGCGACAGCCGATTATATCTGATCAATCAGGGCATTACCCAGCTTACCAAGGACCATTCCCTTGTAGAGGAAATGGTACGCCTCGGCGGAATCAAGCCCGAGGAGGCGAAGCATCATCCGGATAAGAATATTATCACCCGTGCAATTGGGGCTAAAGATACGGTAGATGTAGATTTTTACGAACATCGTCTGAAAAAAGGGGACATTATACTGATGTGTACGGACGGACTCAGCAATATGGTGGAGGATGAGGAGCTTTTCCATATTGTGCAGGGGGGACGGGATATCGTTGAAGCAGGTACATCTCTTGTTGCAGCGGCGAAAGAAAATGGGGGCACGGATAATATCGGGGTCGTGCTGACGGAACCGTTTACGGATGAGGTGAGTATATGTTAAAAGAAGGGATTTTTTTAGGAAAGCGCTATGAGATTCTTGAGCGCGTCGGCTCAGGGGGCATGGCGGATGTTTATAAAGGAAAGGACCACAAGCTGAACCGTTTTGTGGCGGTGAAGGTACTGAAGAGTGATTACCGTTCGGATGAGATTTTTATCCAGAAGTTTTTGAGCGAAGCCCAGGCGGCTGCGGGCCTGATGCATCCCAATGTGGTGAATGTATACGATGTGGGACAGGACCGCGGGCTCTACTATATGGTTATGGAGTTGGTGGAAGGTATCACGCTGAAGGACTATATCGAGAAAAAGGGGCAGCTCTCGTCAAACGAGACGATCAGTATCTCCATTCAGATGGCTACCGGAATCAAGGCGGCCCATGACCAGCATATCATTCATCGGGATATCAAGCCGCAGAATATCATCATTTCCAAAGACGGAAAGGTCAAGGTGACAGATTTCGGTATCGCGCGGGCAACCACTTCCACCCAGACCATCAGCACCAATGTGATGGGGTCGGTACACTATACGTCTCCGGAGCATGCTCGGGGCGGCAATGTGGACGAGAAGAGCGATATCTACTCTGCAGGGATCACAATGTATGAGATGATCACGGGACATGTGCCTTTTGACGGGGATTCTACGGTATCTGTGGCAATCAAGCACCTGCAGGAGGAGATTCCTTCGCCGGTCAAGGAAGTGCCTGAGATTCCCTACAGCCTGGAATGTATCATTTTAAAATGTACACAAAAGAACGCGGAACGCCGGTATCAGAGCTGTCAGGAGCTGATCATGGACCTGAAGCGCGCACTGGTGGATCCGGACGGTGACTTTGTCAATAATCCGGATTATGTCCCAGGAGGTGATGAGACAGTCGTGATGTCAGAGGAGGAGCAGAGAAGGATCCAGAGCAGGAATAATTATCAGCAGGATTACTATAAGGAAAAAGATGATTATGATGACAGGTACGAAGATGATGATTATGACGACGACGATGACTATGATGATGACGAGTATGATGAGTATGAGGATGATTATGAGCGCAACCGCGGAAACGGAGACGGAAGCGGTTCTGTTTTGAGCACGATCCTGAAGACGATCGTTGCACTTGCGATTATCGTTATCGCGGGTATGGTGATCTTCATGATTGTGAGGTCAGAGGGATTTTTTGAAAAGCTTTCCATAGATACTCCGATTAAAGAAGAGGCGGAGGCGGAGCCGGTCAGTGTTCCTTATCTGATCGGCCTGACGGAGGATCAGGCGAAGGCGGAGCTTTCTAAGAGCAATCTTGGCTATGGTGTGTCGGAGAGAACGCAGTCCGATGAATTTGCGAGGGGCGAGATCATAAGCCAAAGCCCGGGAGCGGACGAAAAGGTGGATGTCAATACGGAGATCAAAGTTGTGGTCAGCACCGGTAAGACCGTGCAGAAGAAGCAAGTGCCTAATGTGGCAGGCAAGAGCGAGATCGAAGCAAAGAATGAGATGAGCAACAATGGTTTTGTGGTCGAGGTGGAACAGAGAGAGGATGATAACGTACCGATCGGCCAGGTCATTTCCACGGCTCCGGCCGGCGGAGTGGAGGTCGTGGAGGGGACCAAGGTCATCCTGTACGTCAGCAAGGGCTCCGATAAGGTTGACGTGCCGACTCTCAGAGGATATACCAAGGAAGAGGCGGCAAATATTCTTGCAGGTACACAGCTGTCGGGAAGTATTGCCGGAGAAGAGTTCAGTGATGAGATAGAGGAAGGAAAAATTATCTCACAGGATCCGGCGGCCGGTCAGAAGGTTCCTAAGAATACCATCATTACTTATGTTGTGAGCAAAGGCAAGGAAGACAAGGATGAGGAAGACCCGGAGGATCCGGACGATCCGTTTACATCGGTATATCCGAATGTCAGCCCAAGCGGAGAGGTGCCGAGTGTCAGAGGCAGATCGCTGGAGGACGCGCTGGATATACTTGCGAGTGAGGGATATTCAGGAAGAGTAGTAGAATATCAGTCCAGCAGCACGATGGTATCCGGCTACGTGATTTCACAGAGCGTATTGTATGACGGGACGATCGGACTGATCGTCAGCGATAACAATTGAGTGAAAATGATACTCATGGCAGATGTCATCGGCCGTGAGTATCGTTTCATTGTCGAAAGGTTTTTATGAAGGGAAAAATCATAAAAGGAATTGCCGGGTTCTACTACGTTGACGTAGTAGAATCCGGTCTTTATGAGTGCAAGGCAAAGGGAATATTCAGGAAAGAAAAGGTCAGGCCGCTGGTCGGCGATGAAGTGGAGATTGAGGTGCTGGATGAGGTAAAGCGGACGGGAAATATCGAGCGGCTTCTGCCGAGAAGGAACGAACTGGTCCGCCCTGCGGTGGCGAATATCGATCAGGCGCTGGTCATTTTTGCCGTGACAGATCCAAAGCCTCATTTCAATCTGCTGGATCGTTTTCTGGTCATGATGGAGAGAAAAGAGATCCCCGTGGTGCTCTGCTTTAATAAAAGGGATATTGCAAAACCGGAGGAAGCCGGGAAATTGAGGGAAATCTATGATGTGTGCGGATATCCTCTGCTGCTGGTAAGTGCCCTGAAGGAGGAAAACGTGGATAAGCTCCGGGAAATCCTGAGGGGCAAGACAACCGTGGCCGCCGGTCCCTCCGGGGTGGGGAAGTCCTCTCTGGTCAACCTGCTGCAGCCGGAGGCACGGATGGAGACAGGCAGTATCAGCCGGAAGATTGCCAGAGGGAAGCATACCACCCGTCATTCGGAACTGATCGGCATAGAAGAAGGTTCCTATATCCTGGATACGCCCGGGTTCAGCTCGTTGTATGTAAATGATTTTGAAAAAGAAGAACTGAAGCTTTATTTCCGGGAATTTGTCCCCTTTGAAGGTCATTGCAGGTTCAACGGCTGCAGCCATGTACATGAACCGGGGTGCGCGGTGAAGAACGCCGTGGAGGAAGGAAGGATTCACAGGATCCGGTATGAAAATTATCTGGAAATGTACCGGGAATTGCGGGATAAGAAAAAATATTGAGAGAAAGAGGAGTACGGATATGAAGATGACATTAGCGCCGTCGATATTGGCAGCAGATTTTAAAGTTTTGGGAGAGCAGATGAAGCTTTGCGCAGAAAGTGGAGCCGGATATCTTCATTTTGATGTGATGGATGGGATGTTCGTGCCGAATATTTCTTTCGGCATCCCGGTGCTGGAATCAGTAAAGGGAGCTGACGGGATGATCATGGATGTGCATCTCATGATTGAGGATCCTATCCGGTATGTGGACAAATTCTGCGAGGCCGGGGCGGACATCGTGAATGTGCATTACGAGGCGTGCGCGGATTTGCAGGCCGTGCTGGACAGGATCCACGGCTGCGGAAAAAAGGCGGGGATCACGGTCAAACCGAATACACCGGTGGAGGTGCTCCTTCCTTACCTGGATCAGGCAGAACTGTTTCTGATCATGTCAGTGGAGCCGGGGCTTGGCGGACAGGCGTTCATCCCGTCCTCACTGGACAAGATCCGCAGACTCAAGGGCTTGCTGGAAGAGAGAGGCCTGAAAGCGGATCTGGAGGTAGACGGCGGCATTTACCACAATAATGTCCGGGCGGTTCTGGATGCCGGGGCAAATGTGATCGTGTCAGGTTCCTCCGTCTTCCATGGCGACATTGCGGAAAATGTTTTTGGTTTTATGGAGATTTTTAAAGAATATGAATAATCGTACGGTAATTGTCAGCGGAGGAATGCTGGAAGAAGCATTTGTTTTAAATATTTTAAAAAGTGAAGAGACGGAATTTATTATTGCGGCGGACCATGGGCTCACATTTCTGTATGAACATCAGATTCTTCCGGACTATATTGTGGGAGACTTTGACAGTACTCCGGAGGAAATCATGTCTTATTATCGAGATCAGACCAAGGTTCCGATCCGGAAGTTCAACCCGGTGAAGGACGCTACGGACACGGAGATCGCGCTGCGCCTGTGCATGGAGCTGAGAAGAAAGCATGTGCTGATCCTGGGGGCGACAGGCAGCCGGGCGGATCATCTGTGGGCCAATATCCAGATCCTGAAGATTGCGCTCGATGCCGGAGCGGATGCCAGGATACTGGACAGCCACAACAGGATCCGGCTGCTGGAGCACGGAATTATTTTGCGGAAAGAGGAAGCATATGGTCCTTATTTTTCCGTGTTTCCATTGTGCGGCCTGGTGGCAGATTTTAATATCTCTGGGGCGAAGTATCCTTTGCACCATCATCTGCTGACGCCCTATGACAGCCTGTGTGTCAGCAACGAATTTGCGGAGGATGAGGTAGAGATTTCCTTTCCGCTGGGCGAGGTGATTCTTATGGAGACACGGGATACCCCGAAAGATACGGAAGGAAGCAGGAGCGAGGAATAGAGACTTTACAAGGAGAATAAAGATTATGAAATTAGGCATTGTGGGACTTCCCAACGTGGGAAAAAGTACGTTATTTAATTCACTGACCAGGGCAGGCGCAGAGTCAGCCAATTATCCATTCTGCACCATTGACCCCAATGTGGGAGTGGTGACCGTGCCGGACAGACGTCTGGATGTTCTGGGAGAAATGTACCATACAAAAAAAATCGTTCCGGCTGTGATTGAATTTGTGGATATCGCGGGGCTTGTCAAGGGCGCTTCCAAAGGAGAAGGACTTGGAAACCAGTTTTTGGCCAATATCCGGGAGGTGGACGCCATTGTCCATGTGGTCCGCTGCTTTGAGGACAGCAATATTGTCCATGTGGACGGCACCATAGATCCGCTGCGGGATATCGAGACGATCAATCTGGAACTGATCTTTTCGGATCTGGAAATTTTGGAGCGGAGAATTGCAAAGACCACGAAAATGTCAAGAAATGACAAGACGGCGGCAAAGGAACTGGAATTCCTGAACCGGATCAAGGCTCATCTGGAAGAAAGCAAGCTGGCAAAAACATTTCGCACGGAAAATGAGGATGAAGAGGCATGGCTGTCGGAATATAATCTGCTGACAGCAAAGCCGGTCATCTTTGCCGCAAATGTGTCGGAGGATGATCTGCCTGATGACGGGGCTTCCAACGAAGGTGTCTGTGCTGTCCGGGAATATGCAAAGCAGGAAGACTGCAGAGTATTCGTAGTCTGCGCGCAGATCGAGCAGGAGATCGCGGAGCTGGATGACGAAGAAAAGAAAATGTTTCTGGAGGATTTAGGTTTAGAAGAGTCAGGATTGGAAAAACTAATAAAAGCAAGCTACAGCCTTCTGGGTCTGATCAGCTATCTCACGGCAGGAGAGCCGGAGGTGCGGGCATGGACCATCAAGAAGGGAACCAAGGCGCCCCAGGCGGCAGGGAAGATCCATTCCGACTTTGAGCGTGGATTTATCCGTGCGGAGATCGTGAGCTACGATGACCTGATGGCATGCGGCACCCACGCGGCAGCTAAAGAAAAAGGACTGGTAAGGCTGGAAGGCAAAGAGTATGTGGTGCAGGACGGAGACATCATTCTGTTTCGGTTCAACGTATGACCCGTATTCGCCGGTACCCTACGGATACGCCTGCAATCCCACGAAAAGTAGAAAACTGCCGCGAACAGCAGCATAGAATTATAGAAAACTGCCGCGAACGGCAGCATGGAATCGTAGAAAGCTACCGCGAACAGCAGCAGAAATCCGGAAGGAGTGTGCATAAAGGATGAATGAAAGTATCGCTTTCCCCAATCTGGGAATCGAATTTGAGCACGTTGGAAAATCTATTTCGGTCTTTGGGTTTGAGATTGCATATTATGGGATCATCATCGGTCTGGCTATTCTGATCGGATTCGGGATTGCCACCGCAGAGGCGAAGCGAACCCGCCAGAATCCGGAAGACTATATGGATATGGGGCTGGTAGGTGTGATCTGCGGCATTGCCGGAGCCAGGATCTACTATATTGTCTTTTCCTGGGATATGTATAAAGACAATCTGCTCAGTGTCTTTAACCTGCGGGAGGGCGGACTGGCAATTTACGGCGGTATCATCGGTGCTATCCTGTCCGTGCTGGTCTGCGCAAAAGTGAAACGGCTTTCGGCGCCTCAGATCCTGGATACGGTGGCCATGGCACTGGTCAACGGACAGATGCTTGGGCGCTGGGGGAATTTTTTCAACCGGGAAGTATTTGGCGGCTACACGGATTCCCTGCTCGCCATGAGGCTTCCCCTGGATGCGGTGCGCAGCAGAGACGTGACGGAAGAGATGCGCCAGCACATGGAGACCATCGGCGGTGTCAGCTATATCCAGGTGCATCCCACGTTTTTATATGAATCCCTATGGTGCTGCGGAGTATTGCTTATTCTGTTCTTTTACCGGAAGCATAAGAAATACGAGGGTGAGTTGTTCCTGCTGTACCTGTTCGGCTATGGAATCGGCAGGATATGGATCGAAGGAATCCGTACGGATCAGCTCTTTCTGCCAGGTACGACACTGCCTGTATCCCAGCTCCTGGCCGGTGCAATGGTCGTGGTGACAGGAATTTTGCTTCTATATCTGCGAAAGCATCATAAGGCGATCCCATTGCTTCGGGCTCCCATCAGTTATAAACCCATGCCGCCGAAGATTGAGGGAACAAAAAAGCCAAAGTCAAAGGATCGGTTGTTCAAAAACATGGAATAAGGGATCCTCACAGAAAAGAAAAAAATCCGGAGGGATGGAATAACATACGATGAAACAGATCTTGTTGGTGGAAGATGATTTGAGTTTGATTGGCGGACTCTCTTTTGCTGTCAAAAAGGAAGGGTATGGAATAGCGGTTGCCCGCACAAGCCTGGAGGCGGACGCGCTCTGGTCAGATGGAAAATATGACCTGGTGATTCTGGATGTCTCTCTCCCTGACGGTTCCGGATTTGACCTGTGCAGGAAGATGCGTCTGACCTCAAAGGTTCCGATCATGTTTTTGACGGCGGCGGATGAAGAGACGGACATGATCATGGGGCTTGATATCGGCGGAGACGATTATATCACAAAGCCGTTCAAGCTGGCGGTATTTCTGTCAAGAGTCAATGCCCTGCTGCGCAGAAGCAGTAATTTCAGCCAGGAGGCCCCGGAACTCAGCTCCAATGATATCCGGGTGGAGCTGGTCAAGGGGGAAGTCTACAAAAAAGGGGAACCGATTGATCTTACGGCAAGTGAATATAAGCTTCTGTGTCTTTTTATGGAAAATCCTGATATTGTACTTTCCCCGGAACAGATTTTAAACAGGCTGTGGGACTGCAATGAGAACTATGTAGACAATAATACTTTGACAGTCTATATACGACGGCTGCGTACAAAGATTGAGGATAACCCGGGAAAGCCGGAGAAGGTCGTTACCGTCCGCCGTATGGGTTATAAGTGGAATACGGCGGAGAAAGGCAGGAAAGAGAAGGAGATATAAGACAGACAAATGTTAATCTACTCCGACTTCATAAATGCAGAAAAATGATGCAACACCAGTTCCATATCAAGCACGCCGGCCAATATCACACTGTCTCTACCTTATCACTCACATCCGCCTTATAAGGATACTTTGGAATGAAATTAAACAC
>VSNK01000100.1 GCA_009774255.1 Faecalicatena sp. | reverse complement strand
CTGCTCTCGTAAAACAGGAGGAACACAATGCTTATTATCAATCATTTGACGAAACACTATAAGGGCAGCAGCAAGGGAGTCACGGATCTGAGTCTTCATGTGATGCCGGGTGATATCTGCGCATTCATCGGGCATAATGGAGCCGGGGCTTGAGTTATAATAAGACCAAGTTAGCAGAAGCCTTATAAACAGAGGGTTTGCGCTGATTTGGTCTTATTTCATTTTTATAAAAAAGCACAGAATTTAAAGCACGGGAAGAAATTTTGTGGAAATAGGACTTAGCGTGAATATCTGGTGCTGGCGTTCCGGCAGCTTAGTGCTACTACTACATTCCATTTCTTTGCAGGCGGTTCTGTCTGTGTGGGTCTCAGGGAGGCTGCGGAACACATAAGGGAACGTGCCGTGGCATAATTCGCCCCATTCACACTCTTCAGGCTGATAGAGATAACAGGATATTGGCCCATGTGCCTTTCCGTAAGTGCCGTGTCTTTAGAAATTTCAAGACCTTCAAATAAGGTTTTATCACAGCCATATTCAAAGAAATACTTGAGCATGCTCATGTTCAGAGATTTTCCGAATCGACGGGGACGGGTAAACAAATTCACCTTGCCGCGCTTGTTGAGCAAATCTCTTATGAGCCCGGTCTTGTCGATGTAATAAAATCCGTCCGTCCGAATCTCTTCAAAGCTTTCTATTCCGATCAGATGCATCTCTTTTACAGGATTACACATCTATCGGCACGCTCCTTTCCATGGCATCTTCATTATGTGAAAATGACATGTCACTTGATTCCGGCTTCTGGAATCAGCAGCTGCCGGATCAGATCTCGAATTATTCAAATTCTAACATATTCCAAAGAGTGATTCAAGCGATTTATACCGATTCCCTTTCCTTGACACTCTGCTCGAATCATGCTATTCTGAAAATACAATCACCATTGAAATTCATACTCAACGGACTCAAAAAGGGAGAACACATCATGAATATCCAGGAAGCAAAACAACAGACATTGGAAGAAAAAAACATCCTTTCAGACAGCGAAATAGCGGCTATAAAGAAAAAACTCAGCAAAAGCAGTTGCGGCGAAAAGGAAAGAGAATGCATCAAGAATATGCTACAAGAAAAGGATCTATTTACAATTCGGCCTGTGGATGAAGCTATGCTTTGTCGGTTCAGCAAGGGTGGCATCTTGATGAACAAGGATGAACTTCTGGTTTTTACCAATCCGGAAGATTGCGAAGAGTATGCAAAAAGATACGCGGCAGTACGGCTGGGCAGGGATTACACCATTGGTACGATACCATTTGAAAGAGTGCTTCGTACTGCCGAGGATTATGAAAAAAGTGTATACATTGATGTCAGATATAATCACGACGATCGTTTTCTTGTATATGACGGAAAAACACAAGCACTTTATTTATGCATCAACTATAAAATATAAGGAACTGAATGGAAATAACTTGTATTCCATACGGTTTCCAAGGAGTTATTTTCCTACAACTCCTAAGCGGATGGAATATATTACATCGTCCAGGCTTCCGTATTGGTGGTAGAAATCGCGACTGCCCCTGCATTCAATGCATTGATAATGTCTTCCCTGTCCGAGATCAGACCTCCGCAAATAACCGGAATGGACAGCGACTTTACAATACGCTGTGTGATCTTTGGCATGATGCCCGGCAGAATCTCGATCATATCTGCGTTAGCACCCTCCTGTTTCATTACATTTTCCAAAGCTATCGAATCAAGTACAAAAAAACGCAGAACCGTGAACAGTCCCAGCTCTCTTCCGCGCTTGATCAAGGCGGGCTTGGTGGAAATAATGCCGTCCGCATCCGTTGTCCTTCGGATAAAATCCACGGAGACCTCTTTACTTCCCAGCCCGCTGATCAAATCCATATGCACGATCGCAAGCTTTCCCGCTTCTTTGATTGTTTTTACAATTTCGTCAATATTGCAGATATCTCCAAATAAAATAAACACGACCCTTGATTCCTGCCCCAGGCATTGGCGGATACCTGCCTGGTCCTTGACCGCCATGATGACAGGAGTGTCCTCAATGATTTCTTTCATCTGCTGATTCACATCCATATACGCCTCCATAAACTACGGACAAAATCCGTAAATGCTCTATCCTGTACTGAGCAGCTACGATGTTTCAATTCTAACATATCCCAAAGTGCGTTTCAAGCAATATAATTGATTCATAGCAATATCATGATACACAAGGTTACAGTTCACGGCCTAACCGGCCGCGAACTGTAACGCATCCAGCCCATTGAAAAGTCGCCTAACGGCGAGGGGCTGGTTGCCGACTCAAGTACTTTATTGGCTCGGATGCTGTGCAGCGTAGTGCACAGCATCGTGAACCAATGTCATTTAGTTAAGTATTAGGTTAGATTCTCTTATAAGGTCTAACCTAATACTTAACTAAATGACATTGCCCCGTGAATAGTAACCAAATAAGATCACTGATTCTAAAAAAACAGGTTGCATTATTGGCATAAATTGCTTATACTTATACATGAATAGAATCTCAACGATATTATAACAGTTTCATAATAAGGTTCATGAGGGCTTTGAGAGTGGAGAAAAAGTCAGATGGCAGGAACGGACATATATAAGTAATATGTCTCTTCTACATCTGACTTTTTTTGTCCTAAACAGGAAATTATTTCCGGCCCGTCATGCAACCCAGAAATTACGGAGGAAAAGAAAATGTATGATGTTGTAATTATTGGTGCGGGTGTATCCGGCACCGCATCTGCAAGATCTCTGTCCGCATATGATCTTAGGATTTGTGTGGTGGAGAAAGCAGAAGATGTATGCTGCGGCACTTCAAAGGCAAACAGCGCGATTGTGCATGCAGGCTACGACGCAAAACCAGGTTCCCTGATGGCAAAGCTCAATGTGCGGGGCAGCAAAATGATGCCGAAGATCGCAGAGCAGCTTGACGTGCCCTTCCGTCCCTGCGGCTCCCTGGTAGTCTGCCGCAAAGAGGAAGACCCTGCAATGCTGAAAGAACTGTATGACCAGGGCATCGCGAACGGCGTAGAGGGCCTCAGGATCATAGACGGGGAGGAGGCCAAGGCCATGGAACCCAACCTGGCAGACGATGTGACAGCGGCCCTGTGGGCCCCCACCGCAGGCGTGATCTGCCCCTTCCTGCTGAATATTGCTTATGCGGAAAATGCATATGAAAACGGTGTGGAGTTCCGGTTTGACACAGAAGTTCACGAGATTGAAAAAATCGAAGGCGGCTACCGCCTCATCACGGAAAATGGCATTATGGAAACCAAAGTTGTAGTAAATGCAGCCGGAGTCCATGCGGACAAGTTCCACAACATGGTAAGTGACAAGCATATTCACATTACACCAAGGCGTGGAGATTACTGCCTTTTGGACAAGACTGCAGGCAATCTGGTATCCCGGACTATTTTCCAGCTTCCCGGAAAGTTCGGCAAAGGCGTTCTCGTCTCTCCGACAGTCCATGGCAATATCATTGTTGGTCCCACGGCCATCGAGCAGGAGGACAGGGAATCTACCGCCACGACCCGGGAAGGTCTGGATCAGGTGATCACCACATCTGCGAAATCCGTGAAAAACATTCCCATGCGCCAGGTGATTACTTCCTTCGCAGGGCTGCGTGCTCATGAGGATGGCGGCGAATTTATCATAGAGGAACTAGAAGATGCGAAAGGGTTTGTGGACTGCGCCGGGATCGAGTCTCCGGGTCTGGCAAGTTCCCCGGCAGTGGGAGAATATGTGAAGGACATTGTGGTGAATATCCTGAATCCGACTCAGAAGCTAGATTATAAAGTTACAAGAAAAGGAATTTTGGATCCGAAAACATTATCCGCAGAGGAACAAAATGCTCTGATCAAGGAAAATCCGGCTTACGGAAATATCATCTGCCGCTGTGAAAAAGTGACGGAGGGAGAAATCCTGGATGCGATCCACAGGCCCCTGGGCGCCAGGTCGCTGGACGGCGTGAAGCGGCGTACCCGCGCAGGAATGGGAAGATGCCAGTCCGGTTTCTGTTCCCCAAGGACCATGGAGATCCTGGCAAGAGAGCTGAATATGGATATGCCCGAATTGACAAAAAGCGGAAGAGGCTCCGAGCTGATAGTTGGAAAAAATAAAGAATTAAAGTAAGGAACCGGAACAGATACGAAGCGGATAGGATTTGAGGAGGAAAAATCATGCAAAAGAATTATGACCTGGTAATCGTAGGCGGCGGTCCGGCAGGACTTGCCGCGGCGGAAGCGGCCAGAAAAAGCGGCATTGAAAATATGATCATACTGGAGCGGGACAAGGAACTGGGAGGAATCCTGAACCAGTGCATTCACAACGGATTCGGCCTGCATACATTTAAGGAAGAGCTGACCGGGCCCGAATACGCGCAGCGGTTCATCGACCGCGTAAAGGAATTGGACATTCCTTACCAGCTAAATACTATGGTAATGGATATTTCCAAAGAGAAAAAAGTGACCATTATGAACCGGGAGGAAGGCCTGCAGGAGCTGCATGCAAAATCTATCATCCTGGCCATGGGCTGCAGGGAGAGGCCGCGGGGCGCGTTGAACATCCCGGGCTTCCGTCCCGCAGGAATTTATTCCGCAGGAACCGCGCAGCGTCTGGTAAATATGGAAGGATTCATGCCAGGGCGGGAAGTCGTGATTCTTGGCTCTGGTGATATCGGTCTGATCATGGCGAGACGCATGACGTTGGAAGGCGCCAAGGTTAAGGTAGTGGCAGAATTGATGCCCTATTCCGGCGGCCTGAAACGGAATATCGTACAGTGTCTGGATGACTTCGGAATTCCGCTGAAACTCAGCCATACGGTCATTGACATTGACGGAAAGGAACGGGTAAAAGGGATCACGCTTGCTCAGGTGGATGGCAAGGGCAAACCGATTCCAGGTACGGAAGAATATTATTCCTGTGATACCCTGCTGCTGTCGGTAGGATTGATTCCGGAAAATGAACTGTCCAAAGATGCGGGAGTGGAGTTGTCTCCCGTGACCAGCGGTCCGGTAGTCAACGAAAGCCTGGAGACCAGCATCCCCGGCGTCTTTGCCTGCGGAAACGTGCTGCACGTCCATGATCTGGTGGATTTTGTGTCCGAGGAAGCGGCTGTGGCCGGTAAAAATGCGGCCAAATTTATACGGAACAACACAGAGACAAAAACAGCAGAGACAGACGACAGTGATTCCGTTACAGGAGCACACAGCGGATTTGTTACGGAAGCGTCGGAATCAGCCAACGGCAGGAGCGCTGAAGATATCGCAGAAAAAGTAATCCCGGTTATCCCGACAGCAGGCGTTCGCTACACGGTTCCGGCAAATATCCGTGTGAATCGGATGGAGGAACAGCTAAAAGTCCGTTTCCGTGTAGGTGCCGTGTATTCCAAATGCTACGTCAGCGTATATCTGGATGAGGATCGGATCATCCATAAAAAGCGCCCCGTCATGGCACCCGGAGAGATGGAAGAGATCCTTCTGAAAAAAGAACAGCTTCAGGCACATGACGGCCTTGCGCAAATTACCGTGAAGATCGAGGAGGCTTAAAAGAGATGAACAAAACAGAACTGACCTGTATCGGCTGTCCTATGGGATGTGCCGTGACAGTAGAAATGGATGGGGAAGGACAGATTACCGGAGTAACAGGCAACACCTGTAAACGGGGAGAGGACTATGCCAGAAAAGAAGTGACCAATCCGACCCGGATCGTGACCTCCACCGTAAAAGTAGAAGGCGGTACCTCGGAAATGGTTTCCGTAAAAACAAAAACCGATATACCCAAAGGCAAGATCTTTGCCTGCGTGGAAGGCCTGAAAGGGGTATGCGTAAAGGCTCCGGTTCATATCGGGGATGTGATCGTATCCGACATTGCGGGTACAGGCGCAGACATCGTGGCGACCAAAGAAGTGCCGGTACCGCGGCTGACGAGTGACCTGTAACTATGGAAATAAAAATTATAGGATCAGGAAAAATTTTCTGGATTTTCACCCAATATCTGTTATAATATAGAAACGTTGTAACTTATTAGCACAGGATAGCGCACTTACTGCGCTATCCGTATAATGTATAGACTGCAAGAGCTATGAGGTGAACGTCTATGGGGAATGAGAAGCAGAAAAATGTCAAGGGTATTAAGATCCGTACGATCAATGGTGCGATGATATTCATGGCATGCGTATTGTACGTATTAGTTATTTATGCAACCATTCAGATCTCAATTCGATATGACGAGCTGATTGCCGCGACGGATGACTACATTGCCTGCGAGAAGAATGCGGCTCTTGTGCGGGAGGGGTCCGATTACCTTACCGAGGAAGTGAGGCTCTATGTTGTGACCTTCAATATACAATATGTGGATCATTATCCCGAGGAAGTCAATGTGACGAAGCGACGAGAGAAGGCTCTGGATGAAATGGGTAAATTCCCTTTCAGCAAAAAGTCCGGCGAATATCTGGAAAACGCTCTTCTGAATTCCAACAAGCTTATTTCCAGGGAATTCTACGCGATGAAGCTCGTTTCCGCGGCAAATGAGTATGATATGGAACTTCTGCCCAGGGAGCTTAAGGATACCCAGCTTACGGCGGAGGACCGGGAACTCTCACGGGAGGAGCTGCTGCAGAAGGCACAGAGCCTGGTATTTGACAATGCATATCAGGACGCGAAGGCCTTGATTATGAACAATGTCAACCTTTTTCTGGAAGAGATCATCGAGGAGACCGGGCAGAGACAGTCGGGCAGCGCAGGTGCGCTCGAGAGCATGATCGCAAAGCAGAGAATATATATCAGCATCCTGTTTGTTATGAATATCCTGGTGTTCATCATGAATATCGTTCTGGTCATGAGGCCGCTGCAGTTATATATCAATTGTATCAAAGAGGGAAAGCTGATGCAGATCATGGGTTCTTATGAGTTCAAGTATCTTGCATTGACCTATAATGATATTTTCGAGATTAATGCGGCCAACCAGGAGATGCTGCGCCACAAGGCGGAGCATGACCCGCTGACCGGGATTGCCAACCGGGGCTCTTTCGACCGGATGCGGGAGATCCTGAAAGCTTCCGCCAAGCCGGTCGCGCTGCTTTTGATCGATGTGGATGAATTTAAGCAGATCAACGACGGACACGGGCACAGCACCGGGGACTATGCATTGAAAAAGGTGGCAAAGCTTCTGCAGGAGCAGTTCCGGGCCAATGATTATCCCGCGCGTATCGGAGGGGATGAATTTGCTGTAATTATGACAGACAGCACCCCGCGGATGAAAGAGGTCATTATAAAAAAACTGGTTGCGATAAGAAAGGTACTCCGGAATCCTGAGGGCGACTACCCGGAGATCACTCTCAGTATAGGGATTGCCTTTTCCACGGAAGGAATGACGGAAGAACTGTACCAAAAAGCGGACAAGGCGCTTTACTATGTAAAAGAACACGGCCGGAACGGATATAAATTCTATGATGAAATGTAAACAGTCGCTGGAACAGCTTTTAAAACCTTATACAAATGAAACCTATGCGCAGCAGTGCCGCAGGATCATGGAGCTGCTGAATTCCGGAAAGATCAAGCCGGTGAAAGCATCCGGCACCAACGGCAAGAGCCCGGCGCTGTACCGTGAGTACTGGCTGATCAAGGATGAGAAGGACTATGAAGAACTGCGGGAAGAACTGAAATATCAGCTTGTCCCGCTTATTTCCGTGGGCTATTATCTTGCTCACCCGGAAGCCTATGAGCAGGATCGAGAATGGGTCCTGCAGTTGAATTCCTATCTGAAAAACAGGCGGGAGCTTCTGGAACGGCAGGAATCGGTCAATGAACGTAGCTTCGAGATCTGGAACCGAGAAAAGTTTCTCTCCAGGGAGCAGGGAAAAAAGATTCTGAAGCGGTGTGGATTGGAGCAGGATGTCCTGAATGTCTACGGTACGACGGAACCGCTCTCTTATTATTCCCACACAAGGGCAATCCCTCAGAATCTGCTGATTCTGGAAAATAAAGATACCTTCTACAGTATGCGCAGGCACCTGCTGGAAGGAAATGACACGATCCTAGGTGAACGGATCGGAACATTGATCTATGGAGCCGGAAAAGGCATCTGGAAATCATTCCAGGATTTTGATCTTTGTGTGGAGCCGTATATGAAGGCAGAGGGAAACCGGATTTACTATTTCGGCGATCTGGATTATGAAGGAATCGGGATTTACGAAAGCCTTGCGGAACTGTGCCGCGGCTCCTGGGAGATCACGCCATTTGTGCCGGCTTACGGGGCAATGCTGGAAAAGGCGTCCCATGCGGTACATTTGCCGCATACAAAGGAACAACAGAACCGGAATATCAAAGAAGTGTTCTTTTCCTGCTTTCCGGAAGAGCAGTCGGCGGAGATGCGCCGCATTCTGGAAGCGGGAGAATATATTCCGCAGGAAATTTTGAACATTACGGACTTGTAATGACCGACAGCTTCAAAAAATATCTCAGCAAAGAAGATATCTGGGCAAAGAAAATATGTCAGTAAAGAAGATATGTCAGTAAAGAAGATATGTCAGTAAAGAAGATATCTGGGCAGAAAAAATATCTCAGTAAAGAAAATAGATTTTTGGCGGTCAGGTCATAGATGAAAGAAAAGGAATCCACTCATGCAGTATGAATTTTTAAAGCATTTTCCACGAAGGATGAAAAACGTAGGGCTGTATACGGTGATGATTCAGAACAGCCTGCAGAAAACGATCTGGAAGCAGCTTGGCTTTCAGAAAACGGACGAGCAGTTCAATATGATATTCGCAGTGATGCTCTACATCATGGAACAGTCGCTGAAAGAGGAAAACTGCACCATGGATGATATCGGCGCCTATATCGATACGGTCAACGTACAGTATTTCAAAAAGGACATGTCCTACGAGGAATGCCGCCAGCTCGGAGATTTTATTGTCAATGTGGTTCTTTCCAACGAGGGAAGAGTCATGCACTTTGACGGCTACGATTTTGAGCAGAATGAGTATCAGAGTATGCACATCAGCTATGTGGCGAACAAGATTGTATATCTCGACCAGGACTTTAAGCGCACTTCTTATTACCTTACGGATGACGGATACAACCTTCTGCTGTCAACCCTGGAAATTGAAAATAATATGAAACTGACTATCCACGAGATGATTTTTCAGATGCATCTGGAAAAGCAGAGCTATGACAAGGCTGTGGATGAGATCAAGAACGTATTCAATCTTCTTCGGATTCAGCTTCAGAAAATTCAGGAGGCAATGGGGAAGATCCGGAGAAATGCATTGAACTATTCCGTACGTGATTACGAGCAGATCCTCCATGAAAATCTGGAGACGATCGACGATACAAAGAAGAAATTCCAGGATTACCGGGAAATGGTAAAAAGCCGGGTGCACGAACTTGAAGAGACCAACATCAATGTAAAACGGCTTATTCCAAAAGAGGAAGAGAAACTAAGACATCTGCGGGAAATCGAATGGTATCTGAACCGTACCATCGACGAACACCAGAAGATTCTGGGCAGCCATCTGGATCTAAAAGCGCTGTACACCAGGGAATTGGAAGATTTGACAAGGATGTCGCTGATTAAACGCTTCTCTCTCAGGACAGAATTATATGATAAGCTTCTGGAAAATCCGGCGGCTCTGGAAGAGCTGGAATATTTTCTGCGCCCGCTGTTCAACCAGGATGCGGAGAAGGGCTACAACCTGAACAAAGCCTTCCAGCTTCAGCGCCCGGTACGCAGGCAGGCGGAGGAAGATATCGAGGAAAAGATTGATTTTGATGAAGAAGAGTGGCAGCGGGAACAAGAGCGCCTTCGCAGAGAAAAGCTTAAGCGGTATGAGCAAAGCCTGACTTGTCTGCTGGGACAGGCAGTTCATGCAAAAAAAGGCGAGATCACGCTGGAAACCATAGAAACGCAGGTCAGAGAGGACGCTGCGGCCCGAGAACGTATGATTCCGAATGTGGAAGTTTTCAAGGAAATCATGGTGGAACTGATCAAAAACCGCGAGATGGAGATCGACTTACTCCGACAGGAACGGAGCCAGTTTATCCAGGACCAGCAGGGTGAATTTCAGCTCAATGAAATGCTCCTGCAGCTTGTGGAAGAAAATCCGGAATTTTCGGAGGTAGAGCGAATCGAGGTGTACCGTATGGAAAAAGGTTCGGTCGTGACCTTCGAAAATATTTTAAATGAAAACGGAGAACGGAAAAGGATTCGCTGTTCCAATGTTCGGATCTGTGTGAAATCAAAGGGAGGAGGCTTGGAGCATGGCATATGAATTCGGTGATATCAGAACCAGCCAGGAGATTTTTTATTATCTGTTAGAGCACCATGAACTGCGTGAGGAAGAGGAAGCTCTGCTGTTCAAAGCTTACGCGGAGCAGGAGGAGATCCAGAATCTGGTCAAATCTCAGGGGGAGGCGGCTCAGAGTACGATTGAGCGTTACGGCAATGTTATATATCTGATTCCAAAGGAAGAAAATCATTTCCTTGGCTTCTCCAAGACCCAGTTGAAGGCCGTACTGTGCAAATCCAATTCTACCGATAAGGATTATTATTTGTCACAATTCGTGATATTGACCCTTCTTGTAGAATTTTTCGACGGACAAGGGAGCAGCAGTAAGGCACGTGAATATATGCGTGTAGGCGAACTGCAGAACTGCATTTCTCAGAGATTGAAGGAAGGGGCGGAAAATATTCCCGAGGACGAGGAAGAACAGGCAGGAATCGCATTTTCCAATATGCTCGAAGCTTACGAAGCGCTGAAATCTGATGACAAAGGGTCGCGCGCCCGGACCACAAAGGAAGGCTTTCTTCATCATATCCTGACGTTCCTTCAGAAGCAGGGGCTGATCGAGTATGTGGAGCAGGATGAAATGATCAAAACCACAAAAAAGCTGGACAACTTTATGGACTGGAATCTGCTGAACCAGAACAATTATAAGAGGGTGCTGCGTGTTCTCGGCGCCGCGAAGGAAGCGCAGACAGTCTGAAGCACAGAAATGCGACAGCATGAAGCATAGAACCGCGGACAGCATGAAGTATGGAAATGCAGACAGCCTGAGGCGTGGAAATAAAAAGCATTTCGGAAAAAGTTGCCGGAAAAAACATTTTCAGAAAAATGAGGTATCAAAATGAGTAAACTCAACGCAGCTCGCCTGATCAACATTAATTACAACAACAACGCGATCCGTATCAGTGACGAGACGTTTCATTTCAACGGAGAAAGCACGCTGATTTCCCTGAGGAACGGCGGGGGAAAGTCTGTCCTGGTGCAGATGCTGACAGCGCCTTTTGTCCACAAGCGGTATCGTGATACAAAGGATCGTACTTTTGAAAGCTATTTTACAACAAGCAAGCCGTCCTTCATCCTGGTTGAGTGGGTCCTGGATCAGAATGCCGGTTATGTGCTGACAGGGATGATGGTGCGTCGAAGCCAGGACAGCGAGAACAGCGGCGGGGAAGAGCTGGAGATGGTCAATTTTATCTGCGAGTATCAGTCCTCATGCCTGCAGGACATCCATCATCTTCCGGTGGTGGAAAAAGGGAAAAAAGAGATGATCCTGAAAAATTTTTCCGCCTGCCGTCAGATGTTCGAGGGCTATAAACGGGACCGCTCCATTCGTTTTTTTCATTACGATATGAACAACGGAGCGCAGTCGAGGCAATATTTTGATAAGCTGCAGGAGTATCAGATTCATTATAAAGAGTGGGAAAGTATCATAAAAAAAGTGAACCTGAAAGAGTCCGGGCTTTCAGAGTTGTTTTCCGACTGCCGGGATGAGAAGGGGCTTGTGGAAAAATGGTTTCTGGATGCAGTGGAGAACAAGCTGAATAAAGAGAAAAACCGGATGAAGGAATTCCAGAGTATCCTGGAAAAATATGTGGGGCAGTATAAGGACAACCGTTCCAAGATTCAGCGCCGGGATACCATTCGACTGTTCAAACAGGAAGCGCAGCGGATCCAGGAGAAGCTTTCTATTTACCGGGAAGGGGAGCAGAAGAAAGAAGAACAGGAAAATCTGGTGGCGCATTTCATCACGGAATTGGAAAGGCTTCAGGCTGCGACAAAGGAAGAGCATCAGGAAATATTGAATCAGATCGAAGGGGTGCTGGCGCAGATCGCTCATATCGAATATGAAAAATTGTCCGGTGAGATTCATCAGCTGGAAGAGCAGCTGCGCTTTCATCTGAGCAACCGGGATATGATCACCATGGAGAAGGAATCTCTGGAACGTGAAGCGGGGGAAATCGTCCAAAGGCTTCATCTGCTTGTCTGCGCGAAACAGCAGAAAATGGCGGATGAGGAAAAATCGGAGTGGGATGAGGCTCTGCAGAAGCTGCGTCTGGCGCAGGAAAAGAATGTGAATCTGGAGCCGGAGCGGAACCGCCTGGGCTATGTGCTGCGCTGCCATTATGAAAGAGAGCTGGAAGAGAACGGCCGGAAGCAGCAGGAAAACAGCCAGGCGATCACACAGGCGGCAGAGAGCATTTCCCAGGAAAAAGAGATACAGGCCGACCAGGAGAAAAAGCTTCGTGAAAAGGCTTCCGCGGAAGGCGCGCTGAAAAGCCGGGTTCAAGCGTATGACCGGCAGGAAGAGCAGTTCAATACCCGGTATCAGGAGCATTTCGTGCGCAATATTTTAGGAGAATATGAGCCGGGAACGATGGAAATCTTCCGGGAAGCTCAGGAAAAATGCATGGAAGAGCTGACCCGGGAACGGCTGAAAACGAAGAAGGTTCTGGAAACGGCGAAGGAGGAACAACGGCGTCAGGAACGGAAGCTGACGGATATGCGCGAGGATCAGATCCGTACGAAGGCGGGGCAGGAGCAGCAGAAGCGGCTCCAGGCAGAGTATGAGGAAGAACTGAAGGTCAGGAAGGTAATTCTGAAATATTTGGATCTGGATGAAAAGGAAGTATTTGATACGGAGAAAATCCTGCATGCATCCGGGAGAAAGCTTCTGGAGATCTCCAATCTTCGGCGGAACCTGGAGAAGGAAGAGGATACCCTGCAGAAAGAATATCAGCGTCTGACGAAAGGACAGGTTCTGGAATTGCCGCAGGAGCTGGAAGCAGAACTGACCGGTCTGGGGATTCATTTTGTATATGGGATGGAGTGGCTGAAAAAGAACGGATATCCGGAAAAAGAAAATCTGGAGCTGGTCCGCAGTCATCCGTTTCTACCCTACGCGCTGATCCTGTCCGGGCAGGAGCTGGAAAAGTTGTCCCGCCATGCGGGCGGAATCTGCACGTCATTTCCTGTTCCGATCATCCTGCGGGAGCATTTGGAAAAACGGGAAGCGCAGGACGGGGGAAACGTCCACAGATATGAGGGTGTCAGCTTCTATGTCCTGTTCAACGAAAATCTCTTGGATGAAGAAAAGCTGCGGGCTCTGGTTGCGGAAAAAGAACAGGAGATCACACGGAAGCAGGAAGCCATCCGGATCCGTCAGGAGGAATACCGGCAATATTTTGAACGTCAGGAGCTGGTGAAAAATCAGTCGGTGAGCGGGGAAAATTATGCGGCCAATGAAAAGCTTTTGAAAGACCTGGAAGAGCAGATCAGACAGACGGATGCGGATATCCGGGCGTCTGCCCAGAAGCTGGCGGAACTGAAAGAGCAGATGGAACGGCAGGAACAAATCATCCGTGAGACTGACCAGGAAATGGAACGGCAGCAGCGTAAAATGGAAGATTTTACGGCACTATGTGAAGATTATGAGGCGTATGTCCGTTACCGTCAGGAGCTGGAACTGTGCAGAAAAGAGATAAACAGGCTTGCGGAAAAGCAGAAGCTTTCCAAAGAAAAACTGGAGAAACTCCAGGATCGCCGGCACACGCTGGAATCCGAGCGGGATGTGCTGCTTCGGGAGGAAGAGGGGCAGCAGGAGGCGCTGCGGAAGTATCGGAGATACGAAGAATATACGGAGCCGGAGGCGGCAGAGGCCGGGGAAGACTGGCGCAGGCTGTGGGAAACGGCAGGAAAACGTGATGCGGCAAAAAAGAGCGGTACGGCAGAAAAGGGAGTCGTGGCAGAAAAAGGCGGTGCGGAAGAAAAAGGCAGTGCGGAAGAGAAAGGGAGTGCGGCTGAAAACGGGAGTGCGGCAGGAAAGAGGGGTGCGGCAGGAAAAGGTGATGCGCCGGCAGGGCGGTTGGAATTGCGGAAAATTGCGGCGGACATGGAAGCCAGATATGCGGCGGTCACGTCTGCGGTATCTATGGAGATTCAGGAATTAGAACGTCAGGAGCAGCAAAGCGGCAGGCGTTACAGGGAGGCTGATCAGGAACTGCGGCATTTGCAGAAGAAATACCGTCTCTCAGATCATGCCTGGAGAGACACGCAGTACAACCGCAAGGAAGAGGCACACCAGGAGACGATGCTGGAAGACCGGAAAATGAAAATCGGAACAAAGCAGTCTCTCTGGAACGAGGAGGATAAACGGATCGCTGTTATCACGCAGCAGAAATCCGACCTGCAAAAGCGGATGCGTACCGAGTGCGGCAAGGAAGAGCCCCTCCCCAAAGCTGAGATACAAAATCAGGATTTTGAGTCCAGGAAGAATCAGTTAAAATATCAGGAAAAAGAATTGAAAGGCTCTGCGGCTCAGCTCCAAAGCCGCCTGCAAAGCCTGAATGAGAATCTGACGGCATTGGCGGAATATGGTGACTTTGAGCAGAAAGAGTCGGTAGTATGGGAACAGAATTTTATTGAAATGAGTGCCCGGGAGCTGCGGAATTTCAAGGGGATTCTCATACGGGACTATAACCAGTACCTGAAATCCGTACAGGACGCGAAGGAGCAGTTAATCCGCGTATTGAACCAGATCGTGCGGGACGAACATTTTCAGGAGGATTATTACAAGAAGCCACTGGAAGCCATGCTGGAGCTTTCAGGCGACGCAAGGCAGGTGGAGCGGCAGTTGGATACCACGATTCAGTCTTATGACAGCCTGATGGAAAAGCTGGAAGTGGACATTTCCGTGGTGGAAAAGGAGAAGCAGAAGATCGTGGAGCTGCTGGAGGATTATCTGCAGGAGGTCCACCGCAACCTGGGCAGGATTGACCAGAATTCCACCATTACCATCCGTGACCGGGCAGTCAAAATGCTGAAACTTCAGCTTCCGGCATGGGAAGAAAATGAAAATATGTATCACATCCGGCTGCAGGATATGATCGATGATCTGACTCAAAAAGGAATCGGCATATTTGAACGGAACGAAAATGCGCAGGAATATTTCGGCACCCGCATGACCACAAGGAATCTCTATGATACGGTGATCGGAATCGGCAATGTTCAGATCCGGCTGTACAAGATCGAAGCGCAGCGGGAGTACCCCATCACCTGGGCCGAGGTGGCGAAAAACTCCGGCGGGGAAGGATTTCTGTCCGCGTTTGTCATCCTTTCCAGCCTGCTGTACTACATGCGCAAGGATGAGACTGACATTTTCGCAGACCGCAACGAAGGCAAGGTACTGCTCATGGATAACCCCTTTGCCCAGACCAATGCGTCCCATCTGTTAAAGCCTCTTATGGATGTGGCAAAAAAGACCAACACACAGCTCATCTGTCTGACCGGGCTTGGCGGCGATACGATCTACAATCGATTTGACAATATCTATGTACTCAACTTAATCGCGGCAAGCCTTCGCAGCGGCATGCAGTATCTCAAAGCAAAGCATCTGCTGGGAAATGAGCCGGAGACGATGGTGGTGTCACAGATTGAAGTGATGGAGCAGCAGGAGCTGGTGTTCTGATTTATCACGGGGCCAATTCCCTGCCGTTTATGCCGTTTTTGCTGCGAAGTATCCGGCAAAATGCATCAGTCATTTTGCCGGATTGGCAGGCATTGTGGTGTTTAGGCGCTTAACAACGAAATCTTGCGCACTTTGGCAAAATTTTGTTCGAGCTTGTCCGGGTTAGGAGTTGTAGGAGGAAGTAAAAATGGATGCACACCGTATCGGAGTTATATCAGACACACATGGTCTTTTACGGCAGGAGGCTGCGGAAATACTAAAATCCTGCGAAATCATTCTTCATGCCGGAGATATTGGAAAACCTGAAATTCTTGAAAGGCTTAGAGAGATCACGGATACTTATGCGGTTCTGGGCAATGTGGATCAAAATTGTGCGGAGCTGTTTCGGACTTCGATAAAAGGTCGTTCAGAAAAATTACCGGAAGAACTGGAAATAGAACTTTTTGGCTTTCGGATTTATATGATTCATGATAAAAAACAAATCCGGAAAAACCTGTCCGGAATCGATATTGTAATTTACGGGCACTCCCATAAATACGAAGAAGCCGGTCAAGGTAGCATAACCTGGCTGAATCCGGGAAGCTGCGGGCCAAAAAGATTCCGCATGCCGGTAACGATGATGATTCTGACCCTGTACCCTGCGCTGCACCGGCTGGAAACAGAGAAAATAGACTGTCTGTCGATCTCTTACGAACGAGGACAAGAAACGTTTGGCGAAAAATCATGTTCAGTCCGCACGGATCGTGTACGGTCCGTCATGACATCCTCATCAGAAGAGGATGTGAAAATCCCGGAGCAGGATATGTACCGGGTGATCAGGGAGATTATGAAGGGAATCGATGCAGGAAGAAAAATTGCAGATATCGCCGCGCGGAATCATATAGATGAAAGGTTTGCGGAACAGGTGTGCAGAATGTATGTGACACATCCGGGGGTGGATGTAGACGGGATTCTGGATCGCTTGGAGAGAAAAAATTTGTAGAAAGAAATAACTGATTACAAAGTGGTTGGCTTCCCGAATACCTAAATGAGCCTACCCTATACTGAAAAGTACAAGGTAGGCTTATTTTTTCGTCTTGGATCAATACCTTGAGGATTATTTGATACATCAGGCAAGCCCCCATTCTTTTTTGCATTCCTCCAATGTATATTCATTATCTTTTTCCGGGTCGGTATCGTTCTCATAATCTTCAATCATTTTTTGACAAAAAATATCATCAGCCTCTTCATCAGCTGTAATACCTTGTACATATGCCAGTACATATACCATTTTATAATCAGGCACGATATCCAGTAATTGGACGATTTTTTCTTTATTAC
>VSNK01000010.1 GCA_009774255.1 Faecalicatena sp. | reverse complement strand
CTTTTATCTGATGGGGGTAATAATGAATAATCAGAAAAATAAAATCAGCCGATATAAAACAAAACAGGAGATGAATATCGGTATTCTGATTTTTACATTGATTTTGATATATCTGATCGTTACGGTAGTTACCTATGCGACCTCCAAACGGATCTCTACGTATGAGGTCCGCAGAGGAAGTATTGTGAGGGATAATTCTTACAGCGGACTTGTTCTGAGACAGGAAATAACTGCTTCCGCAGAAGCGGACGGATATATCCGTTATTTTCGCAATGAGAACAGTAAAGTAAAGGCTGGAAGTAATATTTATGCCATTTCTCCGGCAGAGTTGGAAACAGAGCCTTCTGCGGAAGCAGGAGAGTTCGCTCTGGGAGATGAGGCACAGAAGAATCTGATCCTGAAGACGCAGAATTTTAATGAGAACTTCAATCCGCAGAAGTTTTCTTCCGTATATACATTAAAAAATGAGATGACGGAAGTGTTGCTGGATGCGTCGAACCAGTCAAAAATGATGCAGCTGGATACGTTGATCGCACGGAACAATGGCAATATTCGTGTCTGTCAGAGTGCTTCTGACGGTATTCTTGTGCGTACCATTGACGGGTACGAAGGCCTGTCCGAAAAGGATCTGAATGCCTCTGTTTTTGACCGAACCAGCTATACGTCCACACGCCTGGAGGATCAGGCGCAGGTTCAGGCCGGTGATGTAGTATATAAGCTTGTGACAGGAGAAGAATGGAGTGTATATATTGAGCTGGACAAGGCCATGGCAGAGGAATTGGCGGAGACGACGCTGATTAAGACCAGGATCGACAAGGATAATGAGATGCTCTGGGCGGATTTTTCGATCTTGCGGCAGAATGATAGTTATTATGGGAAGCTGGTGTTCTCTCATTCGATGATTCGCTATGCGGAAGACCGTTTTTTGAACATTGAATTGATTCTGGAGCAGGAGAGCGGTTTGAAGATCCCGAAAAGTACTGCGATAGAAAAGGAGTTTTATGTGGTTCCACCCGAATATCTGACCTCCAACAAGAGCGGTACATCCCAGGGAGTTCTGATACAGGAAAAAAATGACGAGAGCGGGGAAATGGAAGCTGTCTTTCTGGCTGCTGATATATATTACATGACAGACGAAGGCGATTTTTATTTAAATCCGGATGATTTCAGACAGAATACGTCTCTGTTGAGACCAGATTCTTCGGAGACATTTCCGTTAAAAGAAAAGAAGACTCTGACGGGAGTTTATAATATCAATCAGGGGTATGCGGTATTCCGGCAGATTTCGATCCTATGTGAGAATGATGATTACTATATAGTAGAAGAGGGAACCTCCTATGGACTTTCCAATTATGATCACATTGTTCTGGACGGAAGTATGGTGGAGGCATCGGAGGTCGTATTCCAGTAGTATTTCGGAGAATTGTTGTTCGTGTCATTTAATTAAGGTAAACTTAAATATATCAAAGGAGATTATTTTATGTTAAAAGAGCGGTTAAACGAAGTGGAGGCACGAATAGAGGCTGCCTGCAGGCGTGCGGGACGCAGGAGAGAGGAAGTAACCCTGATCGCGGTCAGCAAGACAAAACCAAAAGAAGTCCTGCAGGAGGCTTATGACCTGGGTGTCCGTGTGTTTGGAGAGAATAAGGTTCAGGAGCTGACAGAAAAATATGATGCATTGCCCGAAGACATCCACTGGCATATGATCGGGCATCTGCAGACCAACAAGGTAAAATATATCATAGATAAAGTGGACTTGATCCATTCCGTAGATTCCGTGAGGCTTGCGGAAGCTATCGAAAAAGAAGCTGCCAAAAGAGAGCGGACCGTCAATATTCTTGTGGAAGTCAACGTGGCAGAAGAGGAGAGCAAGTTCGGCATCAGGATGGAAGAGGTGATTCCTTTCCTTGAGAAAATTGCCGTGTATTCTCATATACATGTATGCGGACTTATGACAATAGCGCCTTTTGTGGAAAATCCCGAAGAAAATAGATCAATTTTTCAAAATTTACATAAATTATCTGTTGACATAGCACGGAAAAACATTGATAATGTTAACGTGAATATACTTTCAATGGGGATGACCAATGATTATGAGGTTGCAATTGAAGAAGGGGCAACCATGGTCCGGGTTGGGACCGGAATTTTTGGCGCCAGAGATTATATGATCTCAGGCTAGGAAAGTAAGGAACTGTCACAAAATAACAGGGAACTATGACTCAGGATAAAACTTCATATGCAAGGCGGAGGAATGAGGCGTACCGGGGTACGTCGATTGACAACAACGCAGTATATGAAGTTTTAGACGAGTCAAAGTTGCAAGTTATTTTAGGGACAGTTCCTAAGGAACTAATATTGATTGGAGTGTAAATATGAGTATATTTGATAAATTCCTTGACATCATGAAATTAAACGACGATGACGATTATGATGATGATTTCTATGATGATGATGATTTTTACGAGGATGATTACGAAGAGAGGCCCCGGCGTTCCTTTTTCAATAAAAAGTCGAACACCAAAGATACCTATGATGATTTCGATATGCAGCAGGATAACAATACCAGAGTTCCGGCAGCGAGCAGTAATGTGACGCCGATGCGGCAGCCGGCTTCCCGGAGAGGCGGGAGCAGCGCGGGTATGGAGGTCTGCGTCGTCAAACCGATTTCCGTGGATGATTCCCGTGAGATTACGGAGACACTTCTTTCGGGGCGTACGGTGATCCTCAACCTGGAGGGAATGGATCTGGAAATCGCGCAGAGAATCATTGACTTTATTTCAGGGGCGACTTTCGCGATCAGCGGGAATCTTCAGAAGATCTCCAATTATATTTTCCTTGTGACTCCGACCAATGTAGATATCACGGGGGATCTGCAGGATCTTCTCAGCGGATCCATGGATCAGCCGACCGTAAGGGGAAGATATTAAGATGACGCGCGATGAAGAATTATTGGCAAAGCGGCTGCTGGAATTGTCCCGTCAGGCCTTTCACCGTGGGATCCTTACATACACGGATTTTTTGAATCTGAATGAACAGAGTATTCTGCATGCTCTGCCAAAAAATTCCTTATACACAGGATATGTCCTTTTTGGCGGGTATGATTTTGCAGAGCGTCAGATGGCTGCATTCCTGCCTGAAGATGCTCTTTCTTTGTGTGGCAGATATCACGGTGGCTCCGCTGATTTCTCGGGGATCCATGAGAATGCAGGATTCTTTTCAGGAAGGCTTGCCGTACTCAGAATTTCCCCGCTGCATGAAAAGTATGCGGATGCTCTGACCCACCGGGATTATCTGGGGGCAGTCATGAATCTGGGGCTGGAACGTGGAAAAACGGGTGATATCCTGGTAGATGGCACGGAGGCACTGATCTTTGTGGATGCAAGGCTGAAAGATTTTATAAAAGAGGAGCTGACCAGGATCCGACATACATCTGTTCTTGTTTCGGAAGAAAATCCGGACGACTTTCGATATACGCAGAAGTTCCAGGAGATCAAAGGTACGGTTCCCTCCGTTCGGCTGGATGCCCTGCTTTCACTGGCTTTTTCTTCCTCCAGAAGTAAGCTCACCGGATTGATCGAGGCAGGGAAGGTATTTGTCAACGGAAGAATGACCACCTCCAACGGCTGCCAGGTGAAGGAGCAGGATATCATTTCTGTAAGAGGACTGGGAAAATTCAGGTATGTCGAACAGCTTTCCGTTACAAAGAAGAACAGAATCTATGTGTTGATCCATAAGTATCTATAAATTGGTATGCTCAAGGAGGGAAAAGAAAATGGACAGGCAATCGGAGAACATAAAAAAATATCTGACAGCAGTCCTTTGCTGTGCCGCAGCGGTACTGCTGGACCAGGTTACAAAGCATCTGGCGGTCGTACACCTGAAGCAACAGAAGGAGATCGTATGGATACCCGGAGTATTCGAGCTCCGCTATCTGGAGAACCGGGGAGCGGCTTTCGGACTGTTTCAGAATAAACAGATGTTTTTCATCACTGCGGCTGTCTGCGTTTTTTTCCTGATTGGCTTTTTCTATGGAAAGATACCGGATGGCCGGCGTTATACACCTATGAGAGTCTGTGCGGTTCTGATCTGCGCGGGCGCGGCGGGTAATCTCATTGACAGGATCCGTCTGCAATATGTGGTAGATTTTTTTTATTTCAGTTTAATTGATTTTCCCATTTTCAATGTCGCGGACTGTTATGCCGTCATTGCCTGTATCCTGTTCGGGTTTTTGATCTTGTTCTTTTACAAGGAGGAAGAATTGGAATGGTTCGCGTTTTTTAAGGAAAAGTGAGTGTGCGGTAAGGAGAAGGTTGCCTTGTTCGAAGAAGTAGAAATTTCATTTACCATGGAGGAGGAGAAACCGGAACGGATAGACAAATTGCTGTCATCCGTGATTCCGGATTTTTCTCGTTCCTATATACAAAAAATGATCAAGGAAGGTCATATCCGGGTTAATCAAAAACCGGTGAAGCCGAATCATAAAGTGAATCCGCAGGATGTTGTGTTTGTATCTGTTCCGGAACCGGAATTGCCGGATATCTGTCCGGAGGAGATCCCCCTGGATATTTTATATGAGGATGAAGATGTCCTTGTTGTGAATAAGCCCAAGGGAATGGTTGTTCACCCGGCTCCAGGGCATTACAGCGGTACACTTGTAAACGCGGTCATGTATCATTGCCGGGACAACCTGTCCGGGATCAACGGTGTCACACGCCCCGGAATCGTCCACAGGATTGACAGGGATACGACAGGTTCTCTTGTGGTCTGCAAAAATGACCATGCCCATCAGTCGCTTGCGAAGCAGCTAAAAGAGCACTCCATCACGAGGAAATATCACGCCATAGTGCTTGGAATCATAGAGGAGGAGAGCGGGACGGTGAATGCACCGATCGGACGTCATCCGGTTGATCGGAAAAAAATGAGCACCAGGTGTACGAACGGAAAGCCTGCGGTAACTCATTATACGGTTTTGGAGCGTTTCTATAACGACGATCTGCCGGAAAAATACCGCTGTAGGTATGGGTCAGGAAAATCAGGGTATACGTATATTGAGTGTCAGCTAGAAACAGGGCGCACTCATCAGATACGTGTGCATATGTCTGATATAGGACATCCGATTCTGGGAGATACCGTATATGGGGCGTCCGGCAGTCCGTTTTCACTTATCGGTCAGACGCTGCACGCCAAAAATCTGGGATTTCTTCATCCTGCTACGGACAAATATTTGGAATTCGATGCGCCTCTCCCGGAATATTTTCAGAAACTTCTCGAAAATTTCCGTTATTACAGTTCGCATAATATACAAAAAAATGAGAAGAATTCTTGTAAAATATGTTAATATTGGATATAATAAAAAGAAAAGACCGTCATTTAGATTCAAAGGAGAGGATTGCTCATGAAAACAAACACAATTATCACAATCGGCAGACAATATGGAAGTGCAGGAAGAGAGATCGGATATAAATTAGCGGAGGATCTGGGAATCACGCTTTATGATAAAGAGATGCTTGCGCGGGCTGCAAAAGAGAGCGGAATCTGTGAAGAGATTTTTGAAAATCATGATGAGAAGCCTACAAACAGCTTTCTGTATTCGCTTGTCATGGATACCTATTCTATGGGCTATACGGGGAATACATATACGGATATGCCGATCAACCATAAAGTATTTCTAGCTCAGTTCGATGCGATCAAGAAAATTGCCGATGAAGGTCCCTGCATACTGGTCGGAAGGTGTGCCGACTATGCACTGGAATCTTATGATAATGTTGTGAGTGTTTTCATCCATGCGGACATGGACGCCCGTATACGCCGAATTGCGCGGATCTATGATCTGCCTGACAATAAAGCCAAGGAGAAGATCGTTAAGACCGACAAGAAGCGTGCAGGCTATTATAATTATTATACGAATAAGCGCTGGTCGGATGCCGTCAGCTATGAATTGTGTCTGAACAGCGCACAGCTTGGAATCGAAGGAACAGCCCATATCATAGAGGAATATATTGCGCGGAAGGAAAGTATCTCTTTGGACCAGAGGAGAATATAAGATAGGATATACCGGTTTCTCGGTTGTGCAGGTCAAAAATCAAGTTTTTTTGATCTGTGCAAACGGAGAAACCGGCATAATCAGCGCCGGGAGAAGAATCCAATGAATTTATCTGCGGGTGATCATGCGTTTTGGCCAACCGGGGATATTTCCGCTGAGGATGGCATGGAACATCCGTTCCCTGGCTCCCGGGTGCTCCTGATTCAACTGAAGAACCAGATCCTTGGCGTACTGGCGCTTTGTGTATCCGTCAACCGGACATTTTTTCTTCAATACCGGAAGCTGATATTTGTTCTGAAAGCCAACGATATCAGACTCATTGAGGAACATCAGAGGGCGTATCACTGTCAGATCCATTCGGTCCAGATAGATTTTGGGCGAAAAAGAGTGAAATCTGCCTTCAAATATCAAGGAGAGAAGCATAGTCTCAATCATATCGTCCGCATGATGGCCATAGGCTACCTTATTGCATCCCATTTCCTTTGCGGCCTGATTCAGGGCCCCTTTCCGCATCTTGGCACACAGAGAGCAGGGATTGGACTCCTTTCGCACATCAAACAAAATCTGATAGATATCCGAATCCACAATCCGGTAGGGAATCTCCATACTGCCGCATAGCTCCCGGATCGGAGTCAGGTCAAAAGCGGGAAATCCAAGATTTACCGTTATGGCACTTAATTCAAAATGCCTGGGATAAAACCGCTTCAGTCCATGAAGGGCATAAAGCAGGGTCAGACTGTCTTTTCCTCCGGAGATGCCTGCCGCAATATGATCCCCCTCCTGGATCATGGCATATTCATCCACAGCTTTTCTTGTAATACTTAATAAACGTTGCAGCTGCATAATTTTTTTCTGCGGTTCCTTTTAAAACAGGAACCGCAGCTCCTTTCTGTCATGGTTCTCTGAGCTTTACAGCGCCGGCGGCCTGACGGCGGCGGTTCTCATCAATCGCCGCATAATGCTTCTTGGTGGTATTGACATCCTTGTGTCCAAGGACATCCGCTACCAGATAGATGTCTCCGGTTTCCTTATACAGGGCCGTGCCATAAGTACTGCGCAGCTTATGAGGCGTAATTTTCTTATTCGGGGTAACTTCACGGGCATATTTTTTTACCATATTTTCTACGGCCTGTACGCCGATCCTGCGGCGCTGTGTGGAAAGAAAGAGTGCATTTTCATGTCCGGGAAGAGGGGTAACGGTTTTTCTTGTTGTATAGAGGTACATTTTCAAAGCATTTTCCACTTCCTCACCAAAATATACAACCATCTCATTGCCGCCTTTTCGAACGACCTTTATGCCGTTATTCTTGAAATCCACATCCTGGATATCCAGGCCCACACACTCGGACACACGGATTCCGGTGCCAAGCAGTAAAATAATAATGGCAAAATCCCGGTTCTTTGTCTTTTCGAAATATCGTTTGCGCTGGCCGGTGAATTCACTGCCTCCATTCTCAATATAGTCCAGAAGCATGGCAACCTCATCCGCATCCAGACGAATGATCGCCTTATCATGAAGCTTTGGCATGTCTACCAGCAGGGAAGGATTCTTCGAAATGACCTGATGCTTAAAAAAATAACCGTAAAAGCTCCGCAATGCAGACATTTTTCGGGACAATCCCTTTTCTGCATTGGTAATTTGTTTTTCCTCCGGATTCTTGTAAACCTTCAGATATTCCTGATATTCCTCAATATCAACCGGCTCGATGCGTTCCAGATCCTGTACCGTGAACTGATCCACAGAATAATCTCTGTAAACGGGATTATTTTCGGTCAAAAAGTGAAAAAACACCCGGATATCATATGCATAAGAAATCCTTGTCCGCGTGGATGTCTGTGGCTCTATGGCCCGGAAATAATCCTTTGCAAACGGAGGAAGTGTCTTTAAGATCTCGCGTAAACGCAAAGTATCGTCAATATAACGTTGTTCATGATAGGTTTTTGTATTTATGTCCGCCATAATTAAAACTCCCCAAATTACTTTATTTTTACCTTATTATAACAGGAATCCCTGTTTTTGTCCAGATCTTTTGGAAAAATCGGTATTTGTCGTATAGATCTAGTTACTGTTCCGGATGCCTTGCACCCTGCTGCAAGGCATCCGGGTAACAAGAAGATTCCGCATAATTCGTCATTGAAATGTAAAAGACGGTATGTTCCCGAATAAACTTCGGAATACATACCGCCTTTCATAAAACTAAAAGGTGTATGAAAAAGGGATGTACGCAATCCCTTTTTCAAATAAAGTGTGCGGCCTGACGCACATACACGTCAAGTCCGGTTGCAACAGCAACTACTAAAAGAATATATCAAATAACGTGGGGACGTATATTGATATCAAAAAATAAGAATTTGCAAAGAAAATACGGATTGTATCATTGTATACAAAACAGGAAGCTATTTTCAATGCTTTCCTCAGATGAAATGACTCCTACCAAAAAACAACATTCAAATTGTATACATGTATTTTCAAAATCGCAAAAAATAATAAACAGGCGACCGGCCACTCTTTTTGTTTCAAATGCAACTTTACTGTTTCTCAATTATTCATCGCGCCTGCACTATCAAGTATATCTCAGGAACGTTTGTTTGTCAATACTTTTTTTAATTTTTACCAAAAAAATCGAACATGTTTTCGTAACAAATGTTTGCTTTTTTCTTTTGACTATGATATGATTAATATAATAAAATTTCGGGAGCGCAAAGCGCGGAGAAATCCGTGTATCATAAGCGTCAAAATCCCTTTTGACGCTTTCATCATTATATTTTAGGAGGTCATTATATGGCACAGGGAAAAATTACGAAAAAGCAGGAAGAGATCTTAACATATATTAAATCACAGATTTTATGCCGTGGATTCCCTCCCTCAGTGCGGGAGATCTGCGAGGCCGTGCATTTAAAATCAACCTCTTCCGTCCACTCTCACCTGGAGACACTGGAGAAAAACGGTTACATCCATCGTGATCCCACCAAGCCGCGGGCAATTGAGATTCTGGATGATACGTTCAATCTCACCCGCCGTGAAGTCGTCAATGTGCCGGTCATCGGTCATATTGCGGCCGGAGAGCCACTTCTCGCCCAGCAGAATATTGAGAATTATTTTCCGATTCCCATGGAGATGCTCCCCAACAAGCAGACGTATCTTTTGATCGTACACGGAGAAAGCATGGTGAATGCAGGCATCCTGAACGGCGATTATGTCCTGATTCAGGAACAGAAAACAGCTTCCGACGGGGACATGGTGGCGGCCATGATCGAGGATGGAGCCACGGTTAAGACTTTTTATAGAGAAGACGGTTTCATACGCCTGCAGCCTGAGAATGATTATATGAAGCCGATCCTCGTAAAGGATCCGCTCATCCTCGGCAAGGTAATCGGTGTGTTTCGGTTCTTTAACTGACCGTACAGAGATCTGGTTAAACGAACTTTCGGCAGGTTTTCTTATATGCGTATATAGCAGAGCAGCAGACGCCTGAGGTATCTGCTGTTCATCTTATAGTCATATTTGCGCCCATGTCGGCACCCGACACAAACGATCATGAAAGATTACTTTCATACTTAGGAGCTGTAGATTATTAGGAGCTGTAGAAATAACTGACACGCAATCTGTATCACTTTTTTCTACAACGCCTTATTCCAGAGCTTCTATCCCGATCATTTTTCCGTCGCGCCAGATGCGTTCCAGATCATAGAACAGACGGTTTTCTTTGTCAAAAACATGTACAATAATATCTCCAAAATCCAGCAGCACCCATCGGCCGGTTCCATAGCCTTCTCTCTGCTTCACGGAATAACCGGCTTTTTCCAATTCCTCCTCCACATTATCTACCATTGCGCGGATCTGACTGTCATTCGAACCGCTTGCAATGAGAAAATAATCGGCCAGCACGGAGATTCCTTCGATATCAATGATCTTAATATCCTCGCCCTTCTTGTCAGCCAGCGCATGATAAGCGATCCGGGCCATTTCCTTTGACTGTTCCATTCCTCTTCCTCCTTATTTATAAAATCTTACGGATGCAGTTCCTTACCTTCATATGCGGGTTTATTCTATGACCTGTACTACTCTTCTACTGTCCTATAGTATTCGTATGTCCTCTTTGTCATCGGATCTATGGGACGCTTCGACTTTTCCAGATAATTCAATGTTGCCTCTGCGCACTGACAGACCGCCTGATTGATATCTGTAAAAGCCAGATAACGGATTTCCGGCAATCCGGGAATCATCTTCCGCCCTGGCTCAATATAATCAGCCAGATAGATGATCTTATCCAGCAGCGACATATGAGGCCGCCCGGTTGTATGATACCGGATAGCGTCCAGAATCCTGGGATTCTCGATCCCGTATTTCTTTTCGGCAAGATACGCGCCAAGCTTTGCATGGATCAGCGCGGGAACCTCTAATTCAGCCTTTTCCAGCTTGATCTGGTGCTTTTTGCATTGCTTGATCTGATCCTTTATCGAGCCGTATTTCGCACAGTCATGCAAAAGTCCGGCTGTCAGTGCTTCTTCCAGATTCTCATTATACCGCATGGCAAGCGAGCCTGCGGTATACATGACTCCTAAAGTATGCTGATAACGGTCTTTTTTGAGCTTATTTTCCAATTTTTTATGAATTTTCTCCAAGTCTGCCATTGTCCAGTTTCCTCTTTTGATATAAACGATTTTTTTTTATATATTCCGCAACGGCGTCCGGCACCATATAAGAAACGCTCTGTCCCCTGGAAGCCCGTTCCCTCAGTGTGGTGGAAGAAATCTCCAGCAGAGGTGCCTGCAGGATCCGGATCCTCGCCCCATATTTTTCTTCCAGATAACGAATCTGCATCCGCATATCCGCGGCGTCTTTGTCATCCCTCATGGCCGCCAGGATCGTACATGTAGGAAAAATTTCACGGAAATACTTCCATGTCTCAATAGAAAACAGAGAGTCTGCGCCCAAGATAAAGTAAAAATCATTTTCGGGATACAGGGTATTCAGCTCTCTCATTGTTTGATAGGTATAAGAATGCTCCGTTTCTTTCGCCTCATGCAGGCAAAGCTTAAAGTAAGGTACATTCCGGATCGCCTGCCGTATCATCTCCACGCGGTGATTCAATGTGGATTCTTCTGCCTGCTGCTTGTGGGGGGGATTTCCGTTGGGCAGATACCAGATCTCATCCAGTCCGTAATCCTCATAGGCAAATTCTCCTAACAGTAGGTGTCCGATATGGATGGGATCAAAAGTCCCGCCCATGATGCCGATCTTCATCTTCCCACCTGGCCCTTGCCGGACACTCCTTTTTTTCCTGCGGAATGCTTGGGCTGCGATTTTCCTGACGGGGAAGGTAAGATAATCTTCTTTTTCTCCTCTTTGCCTTCTTTATATAATACGATCTTCTTTCCGATGACCTGAACCACCTGGGACCGAGTGCGCTCTGCTACCAGTTCCGCAAGCTCTCTCGGGTGATCCGCGCAGTTCTGGAGTACACTGATCTTGATCAGCTCCCTTGATTCCAGCGCCTCTGCGATTGCCTGAGTGAGTCCCGGTGTCATGCTTGATTTTCCGATCTGAAAGATCGGATCCATGGTCATGGCAAGACTTTTTAAATAGGCTCTCTGTTTCGTTGTCATAATCACTTTCTCCATAGATAATCAACTATCATTCACTTTTCAGGTATTCAAACTGCAGACCATACATCTTTACCGTATCCCCGTCCTGGATCCCTGCCGCTTCCAGTTCATCCAGAATCCCGGTATTTTTCAGAAAACGCTGGAAAAATACGAACCCCTTCTCCGCATCCAGATTGGTATATCCAAGCATTTTCTCGATCTTCGGTCCTTCCACCACGTACATTCCATCTACAAGCTCCACACTGTACGGCAGCTCCTCGTAGATCAGCTCGTCCTCCGGAAAATATTCCTGCTCAAACACGACCGGCTTTTGGTCCATCTTCTGCAGTTCTTCGGACACATAATAGAGCATTTCCTGTATCCCATTGCCGGAAACACCGGAAATGGGAAATACACGGATCCCTTTCGGTTCAAATTCCTTCCGAAGCCGTTCCACGGCCTCACCCTCTCCGGAATAAATCAGATCAATCTTGTTGGCGGCTATGACCTGCGGACGCTCTGCCAGCTCCGGGTTATAGGCCCTTAATTCCTGGTTGATCTTGTAGATATCATCCACAGGATCCCGGCCTTCTGTTCCGGCGGCATCTACCACATGGATCATCAGCTTTGTCCGCTCAATATGCCTTAAAAATTCATGGCCCAGCCCCACACCTTCGGAAGCGCCTTCAATGAGGCCAGGGATATCTGCCATGACAAAGCCCTTTCCATCCTCCAGATCCACCACTCCCAGATTCGGATTCAGTGTGGTAAAGTGGTAATTGGCGATCTTGGGATCCGCGTTGGTGACCCTGGACAGCAGTGTGGACTTCCCTACATTTGGAAATCCGATCAGCCCCACGTCCGCGATCACCTTCAGCTCCAGGAGCACTTCCAGTTCCATGGCAGGCCTACCGGGCTGGGCGTACTTCGGCACCTGCATGGTTGCCGTGGCAAAATGCTGGTTGCCCAGCCCGCCTTTGCCGCCTTTCAGTACGATCTGGCGCCTGTTCTCTCCGGACATGTCCGCAATGACTTTCTGAGTTTTCGCTTCCTTTATGACTGTTCCCTCCGGAACTCTCAGAACAAGATCCCTGCCATTCTTTCCATGGCAGCGCCGTTTGCCGCCCTCTTCCCCGTCTCCTGCCGCATATTTTCTTTTATGCCGGAAATCTGCCAGTGTATTCAGCCCTTCATCCACTTCGAAGATCAGATCTCCGCCTTTGCCTCCGTCCCCGCCGTCCGGTCCTCCATTTGCCACATACAATTCCCGACGAAAGCTGCAATGTCCGTTGCCGCCCTTCCCTGACCGGATATAGATTTTCGCCCTGTCCGCAAACATAGATTATTTCTCCTTTTTTTCCATACAGTTCTATATACAACAAGGCAGGAATTGCTTCCTGCCTTGTAAGGACGTACGTATTTATTCTGCCTTCGGATAGATAGAAACCTGCTTCTTATCTCTTCCTTTTCTTTCGAAATGTACAACACCGTCAACCAGGGCGAATAATGTGTCATCGCCGCCGCGTCCTACATTCATGCCCGGATGGATCTTCGTTCCGCGCTGTCTGTACAGGATGTTGCCTGCCTTTACGAATTGTCCGTCAGCCCTCTTGGCACCTAATCTTTTTGCCTCGGAGTCACGTCCGTTCCTTGTGGAACCAACTCCCTTCTTATGAGCAAAAAACTGAAGGTTCATATTCATCATGGTACTACACCTCCTTGAAAATAATATCAATGTATGGTTCATATTCACTGTTCCCTTCCAGACTCTCCAGACCAAGAATCATGGTCTGAAGCAACAGCTCCGCATCATGCGACGGCCTCCTGCGGAAACGGAACTCAATGGTCCCTTCTTCCTCATCGCTGACATGGCTCGTCTCATCATCCGTATACGCTTCCAGAGCATTCAACGTGTTGATCACGAGTATGGAAACCGCCGAACATACGATATCCCTGCCAGGATCCGCGAATTCGGCATGTCCGCTCATATCAAAGCCTGTATAATCATGATATTCATTCACATAAATTGTTATTCGGATCATTGGATTATGCGTTGATTTTTTCAATCTTAACTGCTGTGTACTGCTGTCTGTGGCCGTTCTTTTTGTGATAGCCTGTTTTTCTCTTATACTTGTAGACAATGACCTTCTTACCCTTACCGTTACCGAGTACGGATGCGGTCACGGTCGCACCGTCTACAACAGGATTCCCGACAACAAGACTCTCATTATTCACCGCAAGTACCTGGTCAAATGTATAAGTCTCTCCAGCTTCCACACCAAGCTTTTCTACTTTAATGATATCGCCTTCGCTTACCTTGTACTGTTTACCACCTGTTGCTATAATCGCGTACATATGGCACCTCCTATTATCATTACTCGCCAGCTTCGGTGTCCTTAGAAACGGAACTTGGAAAACCTCGCTGTGCGGCATACTCATAAAATATAACATGCACCCTTTATAAAGTCAAGAGATTCTTTGCATTTTCTGTAAGAATCTGCCTCTTTTCTTCCTCTGACAGATCCATCTTCCGGAAGTATTCCACAGATTCCCTTTGGCCTGACCAGGGCGAATCTGTGGCAAATAAGATACGGTCGGTTCCATGCTTCCTGCAGATCCGGACAAACTGATCATCCGGCATCTTGCCGAATACGACGGCCGTATCGAACCAGACATCTCTTCCGACCAACTCCTGCTCCACCTCATCCCATCGGAGAAAACCGCCCATATGCGCAAGCACCAGCTTCTGCGGCCGCACTTCGTCCAGAACTTCTCCCGCCATGGCAGGAGTGCAGTGTACGCAGTCCGGATAGCCCGGATCGAAGCCGGCATGCACGGATACGATCAGATCCAGTTCACTTGCACAGGATATAATCCTCTTATATCGGATATCGTTAAAAAACGTTTCCTGATAATCCGGATGAAGCTTAATGCCGCGGAAGCCGCGGTTCTTCAAATCCCGAAGCTTTTCCTTGTAATCCTCATTGTCCGGATGGATGCCTCCAAAAGAGAGGATCCTGCCCTCCCTGTACTGTTCTGCAAAGTGATTGATACTGTCGAACTGCGCGGGACTGGTCACCACCGGAAGTGCAACGGAAAATTCCAGCCCGGCCTCCTCAGCGGACTGCTCCAGTCCCCGGGGCGTTCCGTCCGTAAATGGAGGGATCCCGCATCTCGCGCTTAAAAAACTTAAAGTCTTTCCGGCAATCTTTTCCGGAAACATATGTGTATGAAAATCGATCATTTTTCCTCCTGAAAATAAATACAATGACTATGAATGGCAATAAATATACTCACGGTCGATGAAATCTGCCGTGAGTATTGCACCAGCCGCAGCCGCAAAGCGGCATAATTCCTCATGCGGCTGTGCGCATCATGTTATACTGCACGGCAGATTTATCTGACGCGCAGTATAACTAAATCCGTGTTTCCACAAAGATCTCATATAAGGCGCGGATCGCATTTTTGAAATCATCGTGGCGGACACCTACGATAATATTCAGCTCACTGGAGCCCTGGTCGATCATCTTTACATTGATATGGGCGTGTGCCAGCGAAGAGAAAATTCTGCCTGCGGTTCCTCTGGTAGCCTTCATGCCACGCCCAACCACGGCGATCAGCGCCAGATCGGACTCCAGGTCGATATGATCCGGATGCACCGCCTTGTGGATTCCCGCGATGACCTGCTGCTCCTTTTCTTCGAAAACATCCTTGTGGACAAAGATCGTCATGGTATCGATTCCGGACGGCATATGTTCGATCGAAATCTCATTTTCCTCAAATACCTGCAGTACCTTGCGGCAGAAGCCTACTTCGGAGTTCATCATTGATTTTTCTATTGTGATGGAAACAAAGCCATCGGTCCCCGCAATACCGGTAACCGTATATTTGGGCTGCCTGCAGGTACCCTCGACGATCAAAGTCCCCTTATCCTCCGGTTGATTGGTGTTGCGGATATTGATCGGAATTCCCGCTTTTCTGACCGGGAAGATCGCATCCTCATGCAGCACCCCGGCGCCCATGTAGGACAGCTCACGCAGTTCTTTGTAAGTAATTGTTTCAATGGCCTTCGGATTCTGTACGATCCTGGGATCCGCGATCAGAAAGCCAGATACGTCGGTCCAGTTTTCATACAGATCCGCCTGTACTGCCAGAGCAACCAGGGAACCGGTGATATCGGAACCGCCTCTGGAAAAAGTCACGATCGTGCCGTCCTCCATGGCCCCGTAAAATCCGGGAATTACCGCGCCGGAAGAATTAGACAGCCTTTCGGCAAGAAGCCTGTTGGTTGCCTCCCCGTCAAAATTTCTTTCCGCGTCGAAGCGGATCACCTCCGCGGCATCTATAAATTCAAATCCAAGATATGCGGCCATGATTTTTCCGTTCAGGTATTCCCCTCTGGATGCGGCATAATCCCTGCCGATCTTTTTACTAAAATTTTTCCGGATCGCCTTGAACTCTTCCTCCAGAGAAACGGACAGCTTGAGTCCGTCAATGATCTCTTGATAACGGGCTTTAATGGCCTCAATCTGTTCTGTAAAATCCTTTTCCCGTATTGCAACGCCATAACAGCTATAGAGCATATCTGTCACTTTTGTATCGCTTGAAAAACGCTTTCCCGGTGCAGACGGCACTACATAGATCCTGGTCTTGTCCGCCCGGATGATCCTTGCGGCTTTTTTGAACTGCCCTGCATTTGCCAGAGAGCTTCCGCCAAATTTTACTACTTTCTTCATTCCCGGTTTCCTCCATGTATTGTGGTTTTACAGCAGTGCTGAAAAAACTGTTTCTTATTATAACGCTTTCTGAAAAGGTTGTAAATCCAAAATTACATAGAATTTACTGAAATTCATGATAGAAGTTACAGTTCACTCCGCGCCATTCGCAAAACGCATCTTCGATGCTTTTCCGCCGCTTTGCGGCTATTTTTGCTCATAAACCGGCGATCCCTTCATCAGCCGCTGTCATGATAAGTACTTGTGCAAGCACAAACTTATCATGACAGCGGCTGACAAGTGAACTGTAACTGATAGAAAGTATTTGATTTTTCATAAGTTTTGTCAGGAACATTGAACAATATCCGCATATTCCGCATCGGCCGCGCGTCTCAGGTCTTCCGGCCTGAGACGCAGCTGCATGCCGATCTTTCCGCCGCTGACATAGATCTGATCAAGAGCTTTCGCGCTTTCATCCAGGACGGCGGGAAACTTTTTCTTCATCCCGATCGCCGTACAGCCTCCGCGCACATAGCCGGTCACTCTTGTAATCTCCTTAACCGGAAGCATTTCCACCGACTTCTCTCCCACTGCTTTCGCGGCCTTTTTCAGATCCAGCTCCGCTTCAATGGGAATCACGAATACATAGTACTCTTTGCTTTTTCCTGTGGTGACCAATGTCTTGTATACCAGTTCATGGGGCAGTCCGGTCTTGTCCGCGATCGAAACGCCGCTGATGAACTCATCACATTCATAGGTCAGATATTCATAAGGGATCTTGAATCTGTCAAGCATACGCATGGCATTGGTTTTTAATTCCTTTTTACTCATAGCTCTCTCCCGTTCCAACATTCATGCAATGGTTTTCGAATTTTTTTTCTTGTAATCTCCACGAGCTGCAATCCGGTTACATCTATAAGGGTGGTCTGAATCGGATCTCTGGAAAGCGTTCTGCGGAATTCGCGCAGCAGTTCCTGCATCTCTTCCGGCCTTTCCAGATTGATAAAGTCTACCACAATAATTCCTGACAGATTCCGAAGCCGGATCTGCCGGGCGATCTCATAGGCGGCCTCCAGGTTCATCTGCAGGAAAGCGCCCGGCCGGTTCTTTTTGGAGACACATTTTCCGGAATTCACGTCAATAACCGTCAATGCTTCCGTGGGCTGTATGATCAGATAGCCCCCATGCTTCAACCAGACCTTCTCACCAAGAGCGAGCCTTAGGACTGTCTCCGTACCGTAAAGCTTGCCAAGCGGGAGCAGCGGGTCTTCATACAGGCGGAGCTTCTCCACAAATTCTGGCTGTTCTCTGCGGGAATACTCCAGGATCTCTTCATATAGCCCGGAATCTTCCACTATGATTTCAGACAGACCTTCGGCATATACATTTTTCAGATCTGTAAGATAAGGTGTGGCGGCTGTGTACAGGCAAGAAAAACAGGTCCTTGAAACCGCGGTCTTCTTTAATTCCAAAAACCGGCACTTGAGCTGTGAAAGCTCCTGCAATACGGTTTCCAAAGGCATCTCCTTCGCATTGGTCCGCACGATGATCCCATACTCTTCATTTTTCCACTCCTGCAGCCGCTCCTTGTAAGTCTCACGCAGTGCTCTCGGAAGCTTGGCGGACACGCCGATCCTTGTGTTGCCGGAAGTCAGCACGGCATAGCGCCCGGTCAGGCTGATATTGCTGCTGACTGTGGGGGCTTTTGTCTTTACCGCTTCCCGGCTCACCTGCACCAGGAGTTCATCCCCGATGCATAACGGCTTTTTTCCCACTTTATGGGTGAAAAAGGCATGGGGAGCCTGACTGACATCATAATAACAACTGATTCCTCCGATATCGATAAAAGCGGCGCCGATATTTGCCACAATATTCTGAACCTTTCCGATATAAATATTGCCAAGCACAGCCTGCGGCTCCCGGGACTCCTGCTGAGAACTCAGATGGATTTCCACAATATCTCCGTCTTCTATAAAATATGTGCAGATATCTTCCTCTTCTTTTATAATCAGAATTTTCCTGGTCATTCTATATCCTTCCCTAACTCTTCCAGTGTCACCAGCTTCCTCATGCCCTCCGCTTTTTCCACGTCAGATGCCAGATCCGCGTACATCTCCAGCCTGTGCCGTGTGAATGTGAGCCGCTTCTCCTCCAAGCCGGCAAATCTGCAGAAAGCGGACATTACAAGCTCCGGCTTGAGATTCTGCGCACTTCCCGCGGCAAGCCGAAGACAGATACCATCTTCCCGCGGCTCCATCTTATAGATCAGGGGACGGATGTTGCTCTCCTGCTCGCTTCGCTTCGTCTGCTTCAGGACAACGATTTCCGGCTGTTCTAGAAAAGAAGTGATCCTGTCTTCGTATGGTTTCCATATTGCCCTGTCCTTGGAGTTTCGAAAGCCCACCAGATAATCTGCGGCCGCCACAATGGACATACCGGTCATTTTCTTTTCTTCCGCGATCTGCCGGAAGCTGACGACCTCGATTCCATCGACAGATACTGCGTTCATCCTGCGGACCGCTTCTTCGCTGGAAATGTACCCGGCCAGCTCAATGTCAAAATACTCTCCTTCGCTGGTCAGTCCGATCCCCAGAGGGCTGGCAAAGGACATGATCATATGCGGGTTGTACCCTGCCGTAAAAGCAATGGGAATCTGCGCCCTGCGCATAACCTTCTGAAAAAAACGCATCACGTCCAGATGGCCGATGAAACGGAGGGAACCATATTTTTTAAATTTAATTCTTACCTTCATAGCATACCCCTCCTCCAAATTCCGCAGCGCCGCAGCCGGAACACTGCTGCCTGCAGTTCGGTGTTACGGTTCCTTCCATGGCACGTTCCCATTCCCTGCGGAGAAATTGTCTGCTCACACCGGTCTCGATAAAATCCCAGGGAAACAGTTCTTCTTCGCTTCTGCTGCGTATGGTATAGAAAGCCGGATCTACGCCGGTATTTTCAAAGGCCCGTACCCAGAGCTCATTGTGAAATGTCTCGGTCCAGGAATCAAACAGGCATCCCAGGCGGTAGGCTTCCTCCAGAACCTTTCCCACTCTCCGGTCCCCCCGGGCAAATACGCCCTCCAGCACGGTCACTTCGGCATCGTGCCAGTTGTATTTCAGACTCTTTCGGTTGAGCTGGTCCGCAAACGCGTGCTTCACGACGGAGGCACGCCGCACGTATTCCTCCGCCGGACACATGGAAGCCCACTGAAAGGGGGTAAAGGGCTTTGGCACAAAGAAGGAGGTGCTGGCCGTGATCTGGCATTTACCATGCCGCTGCTCCTTTGGGAGCTCATAGTATTTCCGAGCCACCTTGTCCGCCAGGACTGCGATCTCCCGCATATCCTCATCCGTCTCCGTGGGAAGCCCCAGCATGAAATACAGCTTGACCTTTGACCAGCCGCCTGCAAAAGCCTGTCCTGCGCCGTCGAGGATGTCTTCCTCTGTAAGCCCCTTATTGATCACATCGCGCATTCGCTGGGAGCCGGCTTCGGGGGCAAAGGTGAGGCTGCTCTTCCGGATATCCTGCACCTTCTGCATGGCATCTAGAGAGAAGGCATCAATCCGTAAGGAGGGCAGGGAAATGTTGATTCCCTTTCCCTGATACTCTTCGATCAGAAATGTGACCAGTTCCTGCAGTCCGGAATAATCACTGGAGCTTAAGGAACTGAGACAGATTTCTTCATGTCCGGTATGGTCCAGCATGGTTTTCGCATATTGCTTCAGGATATCCACGCTTCGCTCCCGGGTGGGCCTGTAGATCATCCCGGCCTGGCAGAACCTGCATCCGCGGATACAGCCCCGCTGGATCTCCAATACGACACGGTCCTGGGTCGCCTTGATAAAAGGAACCACCGGGGACATGGGATATACGATGTCATCCATATTCATGGCAATCTGCTTTTTTACCGCCGCGGGGGCATGAGGACTGACCGGGTCAAACGAAGAGAGCGTTCCGTCCTCGTGGTAGGATGGTTCATAGAAACGTGGAACATAGATTCCCGGAATTTCAGCCGCGCGTTCCAGAAATTCCACACGAGTCTTGCCTTCCTGCCGGTATTGATTATAGGCATCCAGCAGTTCATCATAGACAATCTCCCCCTCTCCGATATAAAACAGGTCGAAGAATTCCGCCAGCGGCTCCGGGTTGTAGGCACAGGGACCGCCCCCGATGACAATGGGGTCCTCGTCTGTCCGGCTCGTGCTGTGCAGAGGGATCTGGCTCAGGTCCAGGATCTGCAGGATATTGGTATAGCACATCTCATATTGAATGGTAATGCCCAGAAAATCAAAATCCCGGACAGGATCCTGGGATTCCAGGGCGAACAGAGGGATCTTCCGCTCTCTCATGATCTTGTGCAGATCCACCCAGGGGGAATAGACACGCTCGCACCATACATCCTCCCTTCGGTTGAACATGTCATACAGGATCTGGAGCCCTAAGTGGGACATGCCGATCTCGTAGACGTCGGGAAAGCACATGGCGAAGCGGATGTCCACCTGTGCAGGGTCCTTTGTTACACTATTGACCTCGCCGCCGATGTAGCGGGCGGGCTTTTCGATTTTTAGTAATATTTCATCAGGTAAGGCTAGTTTTCTCATAGGATTCCTTTCGGGTTTTGTACATATTTTACAAGCTTCTGTCTGTTTTTTGCGGCTCCAGATCATGATAGGATCATCTTACAGAAGGACTCTATTTGCAGTGTATAATCGTGTATTTTTATGCATTTCCACCCCAAAATACGGGTTTGGTCACAAAACGCTTTCAACGCCTGCTCCGTACCACTATATGTAATTTGGCATAATTATTCAGGATTATACAATATTCTCCGGCATTGCCGCTTAAAAACCGACAGTATCTGTTGGAACTCAATTGTCAATATTATATACATTTTAGGGGAGAACTTCAAGCAAATATCTTTCATCTATCGGAATGATTTCAATTTCCTTCTCCCTTGGAAGCACCTCATGCGCAAATACGGTGATCTCTTTGGCTGTTTCTTTTATAAACTCGTATACACTGGTTCTGCTGATTCCCAGAATGTGCTGTATTTCTTCAACCTCATATACCTTCTTATCGTAATTGTTTTCCACGGTTCCTCCTTTTCTAAGTTTCAAATGCAAATGATTTTGAGTAAAATGCTTCCTTATATGTTCCGTAAAGATTTGACATAAAAATCCTCCTTTCCATTGTCATCCCCGCATTGTTTTTAAGCACAAAAAAAGACACCGACTATCCATCCTGTAATCAGTGCCATTTTGTACTTATGCTGTTTTTTGACAGACTTCTGTCTCAAAGTTGACTTCCAGCAAAAAAGATTTGACAGCCCTTGTCAATAAATTTATACTGATTCCTATAAGGATTACAGCGTGTACGAGATAAATCGGCAGATTATATAATTTTTTCAAACACGCTCCGGAAGGAGAGGAATTACAATGTCCTTTTATATCACGCATGAAGAATTTCAAAATCAAATGAAGGCTTACTATGAGCGAACCGGAAATAAAATGCAGTTTCCTGAAATGTGCGAATATCTTTACCGCAAGGGCTTATCACACAACACTATTGCATTTCCCGAATTGAATGACGATTATGAGAACATGACGGATGAAGAATTTGACAGAATCGTGGATTCCATCCCGTTCTGTATCACTCCATACCTGAATACCGCCACCTCGTCCAACGTCCGGGAAGCCAGCATGTTTCCGAATATGCGGGACATTTTTGTGATCCGGCATCCCCGGTATACAAGAGATCTGATGCATGAACATAATTATTTTGAGATCAACTATGTAATAAAAGGGCATGGAAAATTTACGTTTGAAAAAGAGGAACGGATGATGCAAAAAGGTGAAATCTGCATCATCGCTCCCTCTTCCCTGCATGATTTCCAGATTGAGGATGAATCCATCGTATTTACAATCTGTATCCGGCAAAGTACCTTCAATACGACCTTTTTTCCCTTAATGTCAGGGAATGACCTGCTGTCCCACTTCTTCCGGACCACACTGCAGGAAGACGGGCACTCTAACTATCTTCTGTTCTTTACAAAAGAACATACGCTGCTAAAACGCCTGATCCGTCGGATGATGATTGAGACCAACCGACAGGATACCTATGCGAATGCCTGCTGTATCAACTATGCCAATCTGTTTTTTGCCACCATATTGCGCAATTACAGTGAGACCATCCAGTTCTATGATTATCAGATGGGCACGGATTTTTCCCTTGTGCTGCAGTACATCCAGCACAATTACCTGACTCTGACTCTGTCCTCGCTGGCGGAGCTGTTCCATTACAGCAAATCCCATCTGTGCGCGCAGATCAAGCAGAACACCGGATATACGTTCACGGAACTGGTCACTTCCCTGCGGATGGCCGAGGCAGTCAATTATCTGGTCAATACAGACTTGATGATCAGCGAAATCGCAACACGGGTTGGCTACAATTCCGCTGACCACTTTTCCAGAGTGTTCCGTTCTGCCTACAAAGTTTCACCCGGACAATACCGCAGGCAGAATTCCAGTAGGGATACGGAACTTGTACCTTTTAAAACATAATTTATCATTCCCCGTTTTGTGCTGCTGCCATCCTTGCTTTCATCTCCGCTATTTCCGGGAAATATTTTTTCAGCGGATAAAATGCCATGATAATAATGATTGCCACAGAAACCAGCCCCGGCACCAGAAAACGTGTTATATTGGTTCCTTCCACAGCAAGTGCAGTCTGCCCGAAGGGGCCTTTCTGTGCGTCAAAGCCGCAGACAGCAAGGATTGCAAGCAATCCGGAATTGACCACCGTATTGCCGCACTTCTGTGCAAATCCTTTTACGGAAGAAACAACGCCGTTTAGCTGCTTGCCCTCTTTGAGCAGGATAAAATCAATGGTGTCATTGACAAGGACATTGACCAGTGCATTGACCATCGAAGCTACCGCACAGGCCACAAACGTCATGATGCAGCAATACCAGTAATTCATCCGTCCTGTAAAGAACAGGATTGTATAAGCAATGACAGTCAATGCCTGTGAAACAATCAGTGCTTTATAACCGGTCTTAAATTTTTTCAGGAAGATCGGCATCAATACCGTCATTGAGAGCAGGCCGCCAAAGGAATTGAATCCCATATAAGTCGTAATTGTCCCGCCGATCGTAGCGCCAATGGCAGCTTCGTCCATCACTGCCAGATCGATCCTCTGGGGTGCTAAGATATACTGCGCATAATATACGGATGCCGCATACATAAATCCATAGGAAATCGATGCAAGGCACCAGCACAGGATCACCGGCCACACTTCTTTATGCCGGAATACGTAGACCAGTTGTTTCAGCCCGCTTTCCCCCTTCTCTTTCGGAACTACATAGCGTTCTTCCGAGTATTTATACAGCCCCCAGAAAGATACCACTGCAAATACAGCATAAGTACACATAAGATTTCGGTAGCTTCCGAAAATCTCTACCAACTGCGTGGAAAATGTAGACGCAATGGTAAAGAATACTGCACAGCACGCCGCTCCTTTTGCCACCACGTCATTGCGTTCCTCATCGTCCAGCGTCATGGCCGGCAGGATTGCCATCTGTGGCATGGTATACGCTGTCACGCACATGCCGTAAACCATGTAGGTCAGGCATACATAAACACATTTTGCCATAGGGCTTCCCTGAATAAATCCCGGATTGCTGAACAACAGGAACATGTCCACCAACAGAAAAATCGGGGTGAACAGAAACCATGTACGGTAACGCCCCCATCTGGGATTGCAGGAATCACAGATGACTCCCATCAGCGGGTCGTTTATGGCATCCCACAGGGAGCAGATCAGCAGGATAACGGATAACTGCGCTGCCGTAATTCCAATCTCTTCCTGTACATACAGTGAAAAATATGTTGCCAGTGTGGCTGCAATCGCCATTGCAGTGCCATTTACCGAAGTTGCATGAAACCAGATAAACTTTTTGCTGAGACCATTTTTCTTATCTGGCTGTGTCATTGGTTGATTACTCATGTCCTCTCTCCTTTATGATAGTATATTTTGAAAGCCTGAACTTTCAATCCATATTTTTATTTTATCAGGTCGATTTTTGAAAAACCATGTGCCAGATTCTCTGAAATACGACATATATTCGCCAAAATTTTGTTCCATACCCGCTTTTTGAATACGTTGGAGATAATTTTCCTATATAAGAACAACCCTCCGGGGGATGCGCACTACGCGCATAAGGAAAATGGTTGCTATCGCAACCGCGCTTCGGCGCGCGTGTGCGTCAAGACGCACACTTTTCTTGTAATTTTAAAAAGCAGCGGGACAAATGGGAGGTCAAATGAAACCCTCCTGCCCGCTGCCGAATATTTTTTCCAGCCGTACAGCTGGTATCTTTCTCTCCGGCGTATCAGCCGCCGAACATACTCTGTTTCCCGGCAGGACGATACCCTTATCTTTTTTATACGGTGATCTTCACATCTTCCAATCCTTCTGCGGAGATGGTCAGCTCTGCCTGTCCATTTTCCTCACTGGCCATAAGCACTGCCAGTGCCCTGCCGCGGTAGGATGTAAAGTGCCCGGAAGTGTAATTCTCATCCGTGATTGGATTTGCCGAGCCAAATCCGGCCAGGCTGGCGGCGCCTGATACCGTTGCCGTCATCAGAAGCTTGGCATCCGGAACCAACAGCCCGTCCCTGTCTACAATCTCCGCCTGTACATAGACATATTTTCCTGCTTCCTCCGAAGTAAGCCTAAGCGCTGCCGGGTCTCCTGTGGTCCGAAGCGTCCTGCGGGACACCTCTTCTCCGTTTTTGAAGCTGACTGCCAGAAGTTCGCCTGGTGTATACACGGTTTCAAAGAGGGCGCTCTGAGGAAGCTCGCCTTCCTTGGCAACGGCTTTTTTTCCTACACTTTTGCCATTCAAATACAGCTCTACCTCATCGGCACAGGAAAATACCATCACCTTTGCAGGCTGTCCTTCCTGCCCCGGCCAGTTCCAGGATCTTCTCACATCCGTAAATCCCCATTTGCTGATCAATTCCATCTTATGGAAATCTGCCGGATCGTAGGAATAGAGGAAGGTTTCCGGATTCCCCCACACCACGCTCCTGTATTCTCCCTGGGGGAGAATAGTTCCATTGATATCAATGTCCGCGTCATTTGCAAGCCTCCAGGGGAAGCCCGAACCGTGGGACATCAGGCCGTAGGGTCCCATCTGGACTCTCGGGTCATCCGGTTCCACTGCCACGGCCTTGCCGATTCCCGCCTCTCCGATATAATCCACCGCCGTCCATGTGAAATCCCCGATCACATAGGGCAGGCGCATCACCAGCGGCCAGCGGAAGCCGATCTCCTTCGGGTAGTTCTCGGAACCCAGGATGACACGATCCGGGTACATTTCATGGTCAGCCTCATACTTCTCTTCCATATAATTGTATCCGACTACATCCAGCCCATTGACAAATGGTTCCGTATAGCGCTCCCAGTCCTTGTCCTGTTTCCCATCCAGATCCACATTCTGGATATCCGCAGCACCGCTGATGACTTCTTCCAGTTTCTTCCTGCCCTCTTCCATCAGTTCTTCGTCCAGCCCGCTCCAGAAGGAGCAGACACCGTTGCTGACCGGACGGCTCGGATCCATATTTCTGACAAATTCCGCCAGCCGGTTCGCGATTACATAGCCGTTGTTCAGCCCGCCTCGCTCTGTGATCTCATTGCCCGTAGACCAGAGGATCACACTCGGATAATTCCGATCCCGTTTCATAAATGCGCTGAGATCTTTTTCCCAGTCCGTATCAAAATACTGGTTGTAATCGCCGGGTACTTTTCCCATCCCCCATGTATCGAATGCCTCATCAAATACATACAGACCTAAACGGCTGCATGCTTCCATCAGCGCCTTGGATGGCGGATTGTGGGTGGTGCGGACCGCATTGAATCCAATCTCCTTCATCCTCTTAAGCTTACGGACTTCCACCTCATAGGTGGAGACAGCCCCAAGGATCCCGTTGTCATGGTGCAGGCATCCGCCTTTGAGCTTGGTTGTCTTTCCACTGATCCGAAGCCCGTGAACCGGATCTGCCGTCACAGTGCGGATGCCGAACAGCGCATGAATCTCATCCACAGAACCGTTTTCTTTCAAAACCGGATGGGTCTTAAAAGTCCCGATCTCTGTCACCTTTGCGTGAACCTGGTACAGAGCGGGAGTTTCCGCGCTCCACAGCTTCGGCGTCTCAACCGTAAACGCAAGGCGGGCATGCTCCGCCGCTTCCTTTTGAACCTGAACCTTGGTTTTGCGGGAGACAACAACGTCCCCGCTTCCTTCCTCTGTCAAATAGACTTCTACCTCCGCCAGACGATTTTCACCGGCCTCGTTGCAGACCTCCACATCCGTCTGCAAAAAAGCGCGGGCAGCGCTTCCGTCCGGATTGTATTCGATTTCCCTCGTGTACACAAAGATTCCGTCCTCGGCGGCATGCAGCGCAGGGGTATGCACCAGCTCCACCGACCGGTAAATGCCGGCTCCCGTATACCAACGGGAATTGGGCTGCTGGCTGGGATTCACCGTCACCGTAATACTGTTTTCCTTTCCGCAGTAGACAAACTGGGTGATATCTACAAAAAACGGCGCATAACCATAATGCTGCAGAGCGGCCTTGCTGCCGTTCACCTCCACAGTCGCATTCATCATCACACCATCAAATTTCAGCCCGATCCGGTCATTTTCCCATTCTGCCGGAATGTCCAGCATCCTGCGGTAATTCGCCACTCCTCCCGTGTAAAATCCCATCGCGCCTGTTCCCGGTGCGTCCGGTGTCACATCACTCTCGATCATGTAATCGTGGGGCAGATCCACCACCCTCGGTTTACTCTCTGCGGATGGGAACGGACTTTGCATCCCATATTCAAACTGCCAGCCTTTGTCAATATTCTGATTTCTCATATTACCCTCCGTTTCTGAATCTGATTCCATTTTTTCAGCCGTATAGATATACTCACGGCCGATGAAAACTGCCGTGAGTATCGCGCCAGCCGCAGCCGCAAAGCGGCATAATTCCTCAGCGGCTGTGCGCATCATGTTATACTGCACGACAGATATATCTGGCGCGCAGTATAACAGCATTTGATCTATGTTTATCCTAGCCCGAAAAAGAGTGAATAACAAGGACGAAATAATCGGTTATACTATAATAGAAGGACGAAATGCACGATTTTAAAACAGATGGGGACTTATGTTCCCCATTGCAGCCAACGAATGGGGAATGATATGCCTTACTACGAAACAATCTATGACAGAGTTGCCGACATCAGGGAACATCTTCTATTTTCTGACTCTCCCCACGCCGCCTTCCCGACTCTCTGGGAAAAAGACATTGACTATCCCTTAAAAATAATCAATGTCTTTCTCCTGCCTCATTCCCGTTCCCTGACCGTCACCAGGACCCTGTCACCCGGCTGCTTCCCTATCCGGGAACGGATATCCTTACGCACACCGATAATATAACACACACTCCCGTCAGCGTTCTTTACCCCCATATTCACAACACTGCCATCATAGGGCTCCCCGTCAAACGTAGCATGTACCTTCACCCTTCCCCGCCCAAACTCTTTCCGGACATCATAGGGAAAAATGACATAAGCGCCCCCTGTCTTCCCCGCTTCACAGAGCAGGGACTCATACTCATACACTCTGCTGTTCAATGCCTACACCTCTTCCTATGCCTATAATCATTTGAAATCTGCGTAAATCCTCTTGACTTAAAAAAATAGAAATACAGCAACAAGCGATATTGCGTTTCCAAGAATATGAGAAAAGGTACTGATAACGCAATTACGCGATTTATGATAAATTACCGAAAAAATCAAACTATCGATGAAAACAGCGGCAACATCATAAACTACAAGCCCTATGTTTCCTGCGGCAATATGCCCTGCTGCAAAAGCAAGCGATGAAACAACTGCGCAGAGCCAAAATGGAAATATCTTCATACCTTTCCCAAGGAAGAACCCCCGATATGCAATTTCCTCGCCAAATGCCGCAATGATAACCTGACCGATCAGCAGTGCTGTTTTATCAAAAGACAGGATAGAACTCGTCCGCCCCATTACATGGGCAACAAATTCTCCGCCGAAAATTAGATTTCCCACAACAAGCGCTACAATACCACTCACGCCCGGCAACAGCATCCAGACAATCACACTCGGCTTTTTAATATCCTCCACAATCGTATTAAAACGCAAACCCGATTCGGCATTCGGTGTTTTGGAAACTGCTTCTACAATGAAGAAAAACGCTATCCCAACAAACACAGAATAACCCGCAATATTCGAGGACGGCACAGCTTTTGTTACCGTCAATAATATCATTATTGCCATACCAATAATCGTGGGGATGGCACTCTTGTTGTTCTCCATAACTTGTTGATTTTTCATTTCATTTCCTCCTGGACTGCCAATATCGCACCTCTATATGCCCGTTCCAAATGGAATTTTATAAGCTCCTCGTCGTATTCTAATGAATTGTTGGCGATGATACTTGCGTATCCATGGGCAAACGATACAATATGGTTCACTGGTAATTTGCCTACACATCCGGCTCATCCCTTTGCAAGAGCCGCACTGAGACTGTTGGGTATCCCCCTAGGGCCTCTGACGGCATAGATACCATATTCGTCCTTCAAAACCTGGAATGTAAACTGATCCGGCCTGTACCTCTTTTTCATCTTTATCTCCATTAATGCCGTAATTGTCAGGCCGTCCCTTTCATACGCATAAGGAATATTTGTTTCTGTCACCTTGCATTTGTAAAGAATTGCAGATATCGGAGCCGCGGCATAAAGAAATACCGTATCTCCTTTTTTTATGCCCCGCCCCTGCTTCCATTGTATCTGATCCGTATGATCAAAAGCATGTTCAATATCATAGTATTTGGGATTGGCCGGAACAATCCACTCCTTCGGCGGACGGATTATTTCTTTTTTTCTGGCAGAAGCCGTGGCAGCATAACTCAGGTCGATCAGGTCATAAATCCGTTCCTCCGGAAGCGTACCGTCTAAAAGTACTGTAATCCAGTGAAGCTTGTTCATATGATAGGCAGGCATAACACCCTCTTCCTTGATCAGCATATCTCTGAAAAAGAGATCCTCTGTCTTAAGATTTATTATATCTACACATTCTTCTCCGAAAAGGCCCAGCCTGCTCCTTTGCACCTCCATGACAAGCGCAAACCATTTCCTGTTATCCTCATGGCGGAATACGGCGCTGGTCTTATCCCTCCTCCACGGATATTCAGGTGATATCTTATATTTCTCTTTTATATAGCCGAAAACGAAATCTCTCATTATCTTCACCGCCTATTCTGCTGCTACCGGAATATTGCCAGAACGCTTATATTATATATCCATTTTTATTTAATGTCTAACACAATTTACCTGTTTTTTTCGTCTATATGCTTTTTGAGCATAAAGCAGAGCGGAAGCAGGATCACACAGATCAGCAGCGGGTAAAGGAGTGAAACCATGGCCGCCGCCGCGCCCCGGAGGATCCAGACAAATGCGTCTGGTGCGGAAAAGTCCATGGAACGAATGCAGTTGCTCATCCCGATGATAAAGCCGATACCTCCGAATACAGGCGCAGATGTACCAGCTCGCGCATAGGCTCCGGCAGGGAATGGATCGCCTGGTACAATTCTGTCTTCTCCATGTGCAGCACCGTGGAATGCTCCGGTGATTCCTGACATGGAACTTCTTCCGTAAGCTCCACCTGTTTCCAGCGGGAACGCTTGTCCAGCCATTGATACCAGATGTGTTTGGCGACCTGGCAGAGCCATACTGACAGCTTGCAGCTCCCATCGTAGCTATTGATCGTGCGCATGGCGCGAAAAAAGGTTTCCTGTGTCAGCTCCTCCGCCAGGTCCTCGTCCTGCGACAGGCTTAACAGATAGCGGTACACATCCTTCGCATAACAGGTATAGGCTTTCTCGATCTCCTTCAAGACTCACACACCTCCTTTGTAATGATTTTTATTGTATATCCATATATCCGAAAAAAAGAGGTTTCGTTACAAAAAAAGAGGGGCGGATTTCTCCGCTCCCCCAAAACAAAACTTCGTTTTCATCTGTCCTTCTTCTTTGACAATGAAACTACGACATATTTTTCTACGCCGCACCCGCATTTTCCGACAGCCTTCTCTCAAATTCGCCCTCCGGTACTGGCTTTGCATAGCGGTAGCCCTGTGCCACACGGGCACCAATCTCTCTCATGAGTTCCACATCTGCATCGGTCTCCACGCCTTCACATACGATCTGCGCACCCAGATTGCCGGCCAGTTCCACGATACTTCTCATGATGATCACCTGACGTACTCTGTCCTCCTGGTTCAGCAGGAATGAACGGTCCAGTTTTATGACGGAAGCCGGTATCTTTTCAATCACGCCGAGGGAGGAATATCCGGAACCAAAATCATCAATGGAAAGCCGTACTCCCTTCGCATGCAGGTCGTCCAGAGTCTGCTCCGCGGTCTTCGCTTCCATCTCTTCCATGACAAGCGTTTCCGTAATCTCGACCTCAATCAGTTCTTTTGGAATCTGGTACTTATCAAGCACTTCCTCAAAGCGCTTTGCAAAATCATGCTTTGTAAAATGCATTCTGGAAAAATTGCAGGAAATCGTAACCACTTCCTGTCCCTGATCCAGACGCCTCCGGAGCATACGGCACACACAGCGCAGCACAAAAAAGTCAATCTCCGTTACCTTGCCGGTTTGCTCATAATACGGGACAAAGAATCCTGGGGACCTGACCGCGCCGGATGCCGTCGGATCCAGGAAACGCACCAGCGCCTCGGCGCCTACTATTTTATTTGTGGAAACATCGACCTTCGCCTGATAATATGTAACAAAATTCTCATCAATATCTACGGAATCCAGCAATTTTTCTTTATCATGCCGTTCCCGTAAGGCATTCTCAAGGGATTCGTCATAAACCTTCATTTTTTCAGTGCCATTGTCGCGTATAAAATCAATGGCCTGGCTCGCGCAGTCCACCGCGCCCCTCAGATCATTGCTGTTCGAAGGAATAAAATAGATACCCATCTGAATCTCGATATGGTTTCCCGTATTGCGGTGGATACATTTCTCAACATATTCATCGATCTGCTTGAGCCTCTCGATAATATCCCCATACTCTTCGGACAGCAGAAGCGCAAAATGGTCGCCGTCGGCCTTGGCGCAGACTTCCCCTTTTTTCACACTTTTCGTCAATGCTTCCGCAATCGCTTCCAGTAGCTTCTGTCCGTTGCGCCATCCGTACACCACCTTGTAACGTTGGAACTGAGCAATATTGATATATGCAATCGCGTACTGCTGCTTCAGCCTCTCCGGCAGCAATGCGCGTTTTCCCCAGTAGATGAGATAATTCAGGTTTCCGATATCGATCTCCACATCCTTGTACATCAGCTTCTGTATCTTCATGGAGTCCCGGACGATGTGCAGGGCAACAAGTACGATCAGCAGCATGATCAGGATCAGGACTCCAATAATAGCGATGCTGTGATCCTGCACAAACTTGCTGACACTCGCCAGAGAGTATACGTTGCGCTCAAGCATATAATCATTCACGGCCCTTGCATCGATCTCAAGCACAGTCTTATTTAAGATACCGGCAAGCTCCGGCGCGTCGCTCCGTGCCGACATAGAGATACCATGCCCCCCGCTGAGAACGCTTTTGATTTCCAGGTCATAATAACTCATCTCCGTGCTCAGTGAATATTCTGCCAGATATCCGTCGCACAGCACGGCATCCGCTTTTCCCCTCTTGACTGCTTCGATACATTCCTGCTGTGTATCACAGATCAGCAGAGAGACCGTTTCCGTATCTATCACATTTTCTATATTTTCGGACAGATAATGAACTGTGGCCAGCGTTTTTATAGAGCTTGTCTCCGTACTTTTCTTCATGACAAGCGCCAGCGGAACCTGCGCATATTCTTTGATCTTGATCAGCTCGGAGTCCAGCTCCCCTTCCGGATGGACACAGTAGGACATCACATCAATACTGCCGTTCTTCAGCGCTTCACTTGCCTCCTGGGGCGTCTCTATCTTCTGCCAGGAAATCGACAGGCCCATGATCGCGGCCGATCCTTCGAGCATCTCTCTAGTCAGTCCCCTGCACTCCCCCTCTTCCTCGTATAGAAATGGATAATAACCGTCAAAATAACCTACCTTAATGCGGTCTGTCTCTTCAAGGTACTTTTTTTCCTCTGTCGTAAATACGATCGTCTTGTCCAGCTTGCTTTGATAAAACTTGTACATCAGCTTTGTTTCCAGCTCCGGCTGGTTCATTTTCAGATCAGCGATTGCCTGATCCAATTCCCGCTGCACGTCATCGTTGCCCTGATATGTGATATAATAAAACGGCCTGGGGGCAAAACGTCCGATCAGACGCTGGCCTTCCTTAATCTCCATAAATGTGTGGACCATGGCATCTATTTCGTTCCTGTCCAACGCTTTTTGTAGCTCCGCCGTGGAGTTATACTCTTTGATTTTAGGAGATTTGATGCCGTGATCAGACAGGTATTCCAGAAACTCCTGCCTGCGTACATAAGTGTTCACCATGCCGAATTCGACATTCTTCATGGCTTCAAAATCCTCGTATGCCAGGCTGGTGTTTGGATTTGTCGCAATAATACCGAAGGTATAACCGCTGGAAAGATCCGCATATTGATAGACTTTCGCCCGTTCCGCCGAATATTGGGCAGTTCCTACCAGATCCACTTTCTTCTCCTTCACAAGCTGGAGTGCCTTATCCCAGCTCTCACATTCCACATACTCGATCTCCCAGTTGGCGTAGATGCACAGCTCCTCCAGATATTCCACGTCCATACCGGAAAAATTCCCATTCTCATCCAACTCATTGTAACCGTTCATTGGGAAAAAAGCTACCTTTACCGTCCTTTTTCCTGCCGCATGGGCCGTAACGGACAGCCCCCCTCCCATTATGCATGCTATCAGGATAAAACATAAAACAAACGCCGCGCCTTTCCATAATCTTTTGACCTTCATACTCGCAAACATCCCTTTCTTGACCGAGTACTCACGAAAAAAAGCCGGAAATCGGAATATAAGCAGTTCTGCGAAAGTACTCATGTATAGATTATGTTTTATTGTACCAAAAAAACGGCGCGATATCTACATTTTTTCCATATTTTTCACGAAAATCTTATATCATGCGGTTCCTGTGATTTCTGAAACCGGCTGTTCTTTTACCTGATAGACTGCTGCCTGGCCGGTCAGGATATTTTTATTTTTATAATCAAAGAGGAGCAGTGAACCTTTCACGCGTTCCAAATGTGTCATCTTCCGCAGCTGCCTCTTATTATAGAGCTCGTATCCCCGCAGATACCGGAACTCCGCAGCTTCCCGTTCATAAAAGGCTGTCTCTTCCTCCTTCGCGACACTGGCCTCCCCTGCAAACGCAGGCCGGTTTTTCACATTTTCCCGCAGGTACAGGTCATAGGTCAGCAGTTCTCTGTACTCATTGCTTCTCTCGCCATCGTATTCCACAGCGAATGAAGACAGGATCTCATAGCGCCTGATTCTGGTGTGCTGGATTCCGTTCAGACAATGCGCCTCATAATATGCGCTCAGCTTCTCATACATCGCAAAGGCATCCGGAAAGGCCCGCTCAAGAAGCGCCAGCGTATGTACGAACTGTCCGCTGTTATAGTAAACTTCCACCATCTCTTCGATGCCTTTGAGCCGAATGATATCTCCGTAGGAAAGCCATCTGGTAGACAATATCTCAAAAGGCGGCCTCTCCTGGTACACAAGCCGGTATAGTTCTGCCTGCTCTTCCATACAGGAGCCTTTCAATATTTTCAGAAACCCAAGCTGAAGCTGTTCCGGATGCAGTGCGTAGACATCCTGAAAGGATTTCCGAAAACTTTCATAGTCTTCATAGGGCAGCCCTGCAATCAAATCCAGATGCTGATGGACGTTTCCCTGTGCACGGATCCGCTCCACCGCGGCTTTCACCCGCCCGAAATCCATGGTACGGCGGATGGCGCGGATCGTCTCCGGGTTGGTAGACTGAACACCGATCTCAAGCTGGATCAGTCCCGGACGCATGGAGTGGATCAGACGGAATTCATCCTCGTTCAATAAATCCGCAGCCACTTCAAAATGAAAATTCGTCTTTCCTCTGTCATGTTCTGCCAGATAAGACCATATGGCAAATGCATGATCATGACGGCAGTTAAATGTGCGGTCAACAAATTTTACCAACGGAACCTCCTGGTCAATAAAAAACTGCAGTTCTCTCTTCACAGTCTCAATATCGCGGAACCGCAGGCACTTGTCAACGGACGAAAGACAATAGCTGCAGGAAAAGGGGCAGCCCCGGCTGGACTCATAATAAAGGATCTTACTGCGGAAATTTTTCATATCCGTATCCGATGCCGGGGAAAGTCCAGGATCCCCGGCACAACCCAATGGATTTGAAAGCTTCCGAGCATAGACAAATGGAACCTTGTTGAGATCCAGGACCCTGCGTGGCGGATTTTCAAAAATCGTCCGCCCCTGCTTCACGGGAAAGCCGTCCTGCGTTACTTCCGCATATACAATCCCGTCGATTTCCCGCAGGGATGCGATCTCTCCGTGATAATATTCCAGCAGCTCCAGGAAGGTTTCTTCCCCCTCCCCGTACATCACGCCCCGCACCTGAGGCAGTTTTTCCAGCACATTTTGCGCATGATAGGAAACCTCCGGCCCTCCCAGCCAGATTTCTGTCCGCGGCAGTATCTTTGTAAGCTCTCTTACGAGCTGTTCCACGTAGACGATATTCCACAGATAACAGGAGAAGCAGACCACATCTGGCTTTTTCTTATACAGGCTCATCAAAATCTCATCTACCTGCTGATTGATCGTATATTCCGCGACATCCACGGACTGCCGGTAATCCTCCCTCTCTTCCGCCGCAAAGGCCTGCAGGCTGTACACAGCCAGATTCGAGTGAATATATTTCGCGTTGATTGCTGTCAATAAAATTTTCATCTGTTAAAACTTCCCCCTTTCCCGGCAGTATGAGTTTCTTGGCAAGCAGACTTGCACGGTCCGCTTTTTCATACTGCTGCCATTCGGTATGGCCGCGCTACTTTTTCATTTCTCTTTCTGAGATTGTATACAAGAATACAAACTGGTCCCTGCGCAGGAATTTCATCCCAAAATATCTGACAAAAATTCCTGTTCAGGCATCTGATTTGTCGGCGGAAAACAGGTATGATTTTTGCAAACATAATAAGTCGTTTTCCCATTTAACAGCTTATACCCCTCTGCTTCCGCCGTGAAAGGCTGACTGCTACTGCCGTTGAAACAGTTATCCACATTTTTCACATTTCCTGTTTTTTCCGTTTTTATTCCATTTTTCACACTTTCCACATACATTTTCACATCCGCGCAGAGGGGAAGCCTGGGTATCATCTCCTCCATACGGTCAGATTTTGAGAGCACGACGTTTATTTTCATGGGCGGATTTTCATGCAGAAGCCGTGCGGTCAGATACATACAATACCCTGCCGGATTATGCGCCGCTTCCGCTTCCATGAATCGAAGCTGTTTTTCCGCCGCCTGCAAAAAACCATATCCAAAGCCGTCTTTTTCCTCCCCATCCGCACTGCCCGTACGGACGGAAGTCTCCCCGTCCGGCATCAGCTGCGAAAGCCTGACCAGACAATATGCCATCATGGAATTGCCGCTTGGAATCGCTCCGTCATAGGTCTCTTTAGGTTTGGAGATCAGCCGGCTGTTCTGCTTTCCATACAGGAAATAACCGCCCTCTTCATCCTCAAACTGCTTTCTGGCTTCCTGGCAGAACTGCGCTCCCCGTTCCAGATAAAACGGATTCCCGCAGGCTTCATAGAGACTGATCAACGCAGACGCATAACAGGCATATTCATCTAAAAATCCTTTTCCGGACTTCACCCCGCTGCGGCAGCTCACATAAAGGATATTCCCTTCCGCAAGATGTTCCTCGATGAATGAAGCCGCTTTCCTGGCCGCTGCCAGATAACGCCCATTTCCGGTCACCCGGTACAGGACGGACAGCGCGCAGATCATCAGGGCATTCCATGCCGTCAGGATCTTATCATCCAGATGCAATGAGGCACGGGATTTTCGGTAAGCATACAGTGCTTTCTTCTCCTTGTCAAAATCATCCGAGAGTGGTTTTCCATTTAAAAGATTGGGGATATTTCGACCTTCGAAGTTGCCCTCCCTTGTGATTCCGAAACAGGAACAGAACTGCTCTCCTCTTTCTGCTCCAAGGATCTCAAGAATCTCCTCATATCTCCAGACATAATATTTTCCTTCCTCACCCTCGCTGTCTGCATCCTGGGCGGAATAAAATTCCCCTTCCTCCCCGGTCATTTCCCGAAAAATATACTCCGCCGTTTTTTCCGCCGTATCCAGAAGGCTTTGTTCCCCGGAGGCCTTATATGCCGCGCAGTATGCCAGGATCAGTAAGGCGTTGTCATACAGCATTTTCTCAAAATGCGGCACCAGAAAACAGCGGTCTGTTGAATAGCGCGAGAATCCATAACCGATCTGGTCGAAAATTCCGCCTCTGCGCATATGATCCAGCGTAAAAAGCACCTGCTCCAATGCAGTGTTCTGCTGTCTGATCCGGGAGTACAGAGTCAGGAATATGAGATTGTGAGGTGTGGGAAACTTGGGAGGCTGGCCGAATCCGCCGTATACCGCATCAAAGCTCCGTGAAAATATATCTGCCGCCTCCTTTGGCTGATTTCCATGGATTTCTTTTGGCAGAGACTCTGCCGGCCTGATCACATGGGTCAGAATCCGTTCCGCAGATTCCAGCAGCTCTTCTCTGCTGTTTTTCCATTTTTCCGCGACGGCAAGAAGCAGGTCAGGAAATCCGATGGTGCCGTACCGGGATACAGGCGGAAAATAGGTACCTGCAAAAAAAGGCTTCTGTCCGGCCGTCATAAAAATGCTCATGGGCCAGCCGCCGCTCCCGGTCAGCATTTGGCAGACATTCATATAGACGCTGTCGATATCCGGCCGTTCCTCCCGGTCTACCTTGACGGATATAAAGTGCCGGTTCAGGATGTCCGCAGTCCTGGGATCCTCAAAACTCTCATGTGCCATCACATGGCACCAGTGGCAGGTGCTGTAGCCGATACTCAGGAACACCGGCTTGTCTTCCCGCTGCGCTCTCTCGAACGCCTCCTCGCCCCAGGGATACCAGTCCACAGGGTTTTCGGCATGCTGTAAAAGATAAGGGCTGCTTTGGTCTTTTAAATGATTGCTCATACAACGTTCTCCTTTTTCCATGATATGATTCGACCGTCAAAAGTCCATTTTCATTGCTGAGATAATTTTTCGAAGATTCGTGCCGCAATATATGGAGGCAATGTGGTGCATCGCCCTCATATATTGTGGCATGGAGATTCGGAAAATTAGCCAGCAAGGGAAATGAGAGCTTTTGACGGGCGAATCATGATTATACTATGAGAAAAGCTGCCGCCGACAGCTTTTCCGTGTCCATTACACATAGTGGTATTTTTTCCGTTTTTTGAGCAAAAATGCAAAGGTCACAAATAATGCCAGCAGCTCTGCCGTCACAATTGCCATCCAGACTCCGTTCAGTTGGAAGAAAATGGGAAGGATCAGGACAACCGATGTCTGGAATACAAGCGTCCTCAAAAAGGAGATCGCCGCGGAAATCGCTCCGTTCCCCAGCGCGGTAAAGAAACCGGACCCCCATATATTAAATCCGCTCAGCATAAAGGAAAGCGCGTACAGCCGGAAGCCGTGGCAGGTCATCTCGAAAAGCTCCGGATCATATCCCACAAATCCCTTTGTCAGTGGATAAGATAAAAGCTCGGCCAGAATGGTCATACCAAAGCCTGCGCATCCGAGTACGACAATGCTTTTCCGAAAAATATTTTTGAGTTCCGCATGGTTCCCGGCGCCGTAATTATAGCTGACAACCGGAGCGCTTCCGATGGAATATCCGATATTGACCGCCGCGAAGATAAAGGTGACATACATGATGACCCCATAAGCTGCCACACCGTCCTCCCCTGCCAGCCGCATCAGCTGGAAATTGTACAGCATATTGACGAGAGATGATGAAATGTTCGTCATAAGCTCCGAAGAACCGTTGGTACATGTTTTCAGCAGGATGTTTCCATAAAAGCGGGTTTTTCCCAGGCGGAGCAGGCTGTTGTTTTCCCGTGAGAAATAAATGATCGGCACTACGCCGCCCAATATCTCGCCGATGGCGGTCGCGGCCCCGGCTCCGGCAAGCCCCCAGTCGAATACGACGATAAATAAAAAGTCAAAAACTACATTGGCCGCTCCGGAGATCAGGGACATCCGCAGACTTAATTCCGGTTTTTCCGCTACGATGAAAAAATTCTGAAACGCGATCTGCAGCATAAATCCGGGCAGAGATACGCACAGGATCCTTCCATAGAGCACACAATAGCCGATCATGTCTTCGGTGGCTCCCATGGCATATGCGACAGGCCGCATAAAAATAAAGGCTGTGACGGCTACCACGACTCCTGCCCCGATCAGAATGTAGATCAGCATGGAAAAATATTCGTTGGCCTTTTCGCGCTCCCCTTCTCCCAGCTTGATGGCGACCAGCGCACTTCCTCCGGTTCCGATCATGAATCCGATGGTACTGATCCCCATGAGCAGCGGCAGCATCAGGTTCAGCGCCGCGAAAGGTGTGGTTCCCACAAAGTTTGATACGAACAATCCGTCAACGATACTGTAGACAGACGTACAGATCATCATGATGACGGACGGTATGATAAAACGAAACAGTCTTTTATAAGTAAAATGGTCTGATAATTGTATTCTCATAATTGCTCTATTTTCGCCTGAAGCTGATTCAGATATTTTTTGGTCAATCGGATCAGCTCCCTGCTTTCCTCCTCTGTCATTTCCGCGAACACCTGATTTTCAGCCTCCGCGGATGGTAATATTTTTTCTTTGACAAGCTCCTTTCCCTGTCGGGTCAGATAGACTCTCTTATCGTTTCCGTGTTCCTGCCCAAATTCGATCATTCCTTCCCGCTCCATCTTTTTGATTGCGGAATGGATGGTCTGCTTACTGATAGAATTGCGGTTACATATATCCCTCTGGAGACACCCTTCCCCCAGTTCCAGAATAGTGGAAAAAATCTCATACGCACTGTCAGATAGCCCGGCCTTCCATGCGATCTCATGCCACAGATTCTCTATCTTTCTCCACAGGTAATTATATTCCTCCAATGCTTTTTCTTGTTCGAATTTCATCATCTTCACCTCCAAAGTCTGATTTCGTACCGTATTCACCTTTTTATTATAGTCCGATATCATACTTTTGTCAAGCCGTTGTTTTCCTATTGTTTTACTGTAACGCATCCAGCCCATTGAAAAGTCGCCTTCGGCGAGGGGCTGGATGCCTGAAACCGCTGCTTTATCGGCCGGATGCCTTGCAGCGGGGTGCAAGGCACCGTGAATAGTAACCTTCTATTGCCATAATTCACATTTTTTGGTAGAATATGTATAATTTATGATTTAGGAAAGGAAGTGCTTTCTTTGCGGCATACCATGTCTCAGGATCAAAAGTATCAGATGATGACGGAGGCGCCGATCCCCGGCCTGATCGGCAGACTGGCGGTTCCTACGATCATCAGCATGCTGGTTACCTCGTTTTATAATATGGCGGACACCTTTTTTGTGGGCAGGATCGGAACCAGTGCTACCGCTGCGGTGGGCGTAGCGTTCCCGATCATGGCGATCATCCAGGCACTTGGATTTTTCTGCGGCCACGGGTCAGGCAACTCCATATCCAGAAGGCTGGGGGCTCATGAGGATGATGCGGCCGCGGAGCTTGCGTCTACCGGTTTTTTCGGCGGGCTGCTTCTCGGCACGGCTGTACTGGTGTTCGGACTTTTATTCCTTACGCCCCTGTCCCGGATCCTTGGCTCCACTGATACCATTCTGCCCTATACAAAAGAATATCTCGGGATCATCCTTGTGGGCGCGCCCTGGATGACCGCGCAGTTTGTCTTGAATAATCAGCTCCGTTTTCAGGGAAATGCCTTCTATGCCATGATCGGAGTCGGTACCGGTGCCGTGCTGAATATCCTTCTTGATCCGATCTTTATCTTCGGCTTTCGGCTGGGGATTTCCGGCGCGGCTCTGGCAACTGTCATCAGCCAGTGCATCAGCTTTTTCCTGCTGCTTGCAGGCATCCGTATATCTGGCTGTATCCCGATTCGTCTGAAAAGTGTCCGCTTTCACAGAGAACGGCTTCGGGAGATCGCCGGAGGCGGTCTGCCCTCTTTGTTCCGCCAGGGACTAGGGAGTGTCTCGACCATGACTTTGAATATCGCGGCCAATCCCTATGGCGACGCGGCCATCGCGGCCATGTCCGTGGTCAGCCGAATCGCCATGTTTGCCATTTCTGCCTTGATCGGCTTCGGTCAGGGTTTTCAGCCGGTCTGCGGATTTAACTACGGAGCGAAAAAATTTGACCGGGTGCGGGAGGCCTTCTGGTTCTGTGTAAAGATTTCCACCGGATTTCTATTCGCACTGTCCGTCCTTGGTTTTCTACTTTCCGGGCATCTGATCGGAATCTTCCGGGATGATCCGGAGGTGATCCGCATCGGAACTGTCGCCGTGAGGTTCCAATGTGCCACCTTGGTTCTGACCGGCTGGATCGTCATGAACAACATGATGACCCAGACGATGGGCAAGACTTTTTACGCATCGCTTCTTGCGTCCGCGAGACAGGGATTGTTCTTTATTCCGTTGCTGCTGATTCTGCCCCGGATGCTGGGGCTTCTGGGAATCCAGTCCGCACAGGCAGCGGCAGATATTTTTACATTTCTTCTGTCCCTGTTCTTATACCGGAAGGTGATGGATGAACTGAAGAGAGAATACGCGGAGCAGGTTTCCGTCTGAAGCATGAAGAACGCATACCTACATAATTTTATAGAAAAGAGGTTTGTATTTATGGAATATGAAACACAATCAAACTACGAAATGCCACACCAAAATGAACTTATGCCGGAAAATAAAAATAAAATACCATTGATCCGGCGTTATTTTTCTCGTCTGGGATGGATGTACTTTTTGGGGACACTCCTTATTTTCGGTGTCCAGTTTGTCGTATCCTTTCTGATCGCGAGGCTGCCGTTTCTCTATCCGCGCAGTACGGATGCCTACCTTTTTGCGTCGTCGATTCCCATGTATGTGATCGGGATGCCGCTGATGGCTCTTCTGATCAAAACAGTACCTGCTGTTTCCATCGAAAAGCATAAAATGACGTTCCGGCAATGGCTGACCGCATTTTTTATGTGCTATGCCGTCATGTACCTGAGCAACCTTGTGGGAGTGGGAGTGACCATGCTCATCGGCCTGGTGAAAGGCACGCCCGTAGAAAACACACTGCTGGATGTTGTGTCGGATATCAGTCCATGGACGGCTGTTTTTATTATGGTGCTGTGTGCCCCCATCGCCGAAGAACTGATCTTCCGCAAGCTGCTCATAGACCGTACCGCAAAGTACGGCGAAAAAGTATCCATTCTTTTTTCAGGATTCTTCTTCGGACTGTTCCACGGCAATCTGAATCAGTTCGTGTATGCGTTTATGCTTGGCATGTTTTTTGGATTTATCTATGTAAAGACCGGAAAGCTCATCTACACGATCGCCCTGCATATGGCCGTCAACTTCCTTGGTTCCGTAGCCGGTATGCTCGTGCTGGAGTCCTCGGCCTACGATGAGCTCATGAATGCGTCCGGAGACACCGCGCTGCTAATGCAGACGGTCTCGGAGCATCTTCCGGGCCTGTTGTTTCTCTCACTGTACGGGCTGGCTATTTTGGGATTCCTCATTGCAGGTATCATATGTCTGGCAGTCAATTTTCGGAAAATGAAGCTTCGGCCGGGAGTGGCCGGCGTGCCGAAAGGAAAGCTTCTATCCGCCGCGTTTTTTAATATCGGCGTGATCCTTTTTGCCCTGTTCTGGCTGATACAGATTATTTTGCAGCTACTGGAATAGCCACAATCCGCGGCGGTCAGGCCGTGAACTGTAACGCTTCAGAGGCTAAAAAGGGCGAAAACCGCAGAAATTCATTGACTTTCCCTGCCAAATATGCTATGGTAGATAAGTATTATTCATTACTCTTTGAATGATACAGCAACAATATCACTTTTCAATTTATGGAGGGCAACACAATGACAGGTACTGTAAAATGGTTTAACAACCAAAAAGGTTATGGATTCATCTCTGACTCTGAGGGGAACGATGTATTCGTACATTATTCAGGGATTGTTACCGATGGATTCAAATCTTTAGAAGAAGGCCAGTCTGTCGAATTTGAAGTGACAGAAGGTGCTAAGGGACCGCAAGCAACTAACGTAGTAAAACTTTAATCAGAATTTCGGTTGTACCTTTTAATATATAAATTAGCCTGGAATTAATATTTTAAAAGCAATACAGAAAATGTGATTAAGAAAAGGGATCGGATTCACCTCCGGTTCCTTTTTTCTATACTTTTGCATGCGAAAAGGCTGCCGCAGCAGCCTTTTCTTTTCGTGATGATTATCTGTTCATAGCATACGCTTCCGTTGCTTCCCATACGTCAAATCCGCTTCCGCGCAGAATATCCACGACTCTGGCAGGATCGTCGCATTTCAATACCGCCGAGGCGTCCGCTCCGTTTGCAAAGGCATACATATATTCTACGTTCACTTCTCCTTCCACGATCTGGTGCATGGCCTTGCTCAGTGAACCGGTCTCATGAGGCACACGGAGCGCCACCACATCTGTCAGCATGGCTGTGATCCCATTTTCTTTCAGGACAGCTCTCCCCTTGTTGGGATCGGATACGATCATACGGAGCATCCCGTAATCAGACGTATCTGCCAGGCTCAGCGCCACGATATTGACTTCATTATTTCCAAGAACCGCGAGTACTTCGTCCAGACGTCCTTCCCTGTTCTCCAAAAAAACCGATAATTGTTGAATTGTGATTCCCATCGTCTTCCCTCCTTTTTACAGCTTTCTGTTGTCAATGACACGAATGGCCTTGCCTTCACTTCTCTGGATTGTCTTTGGCTCTACCAGCTTCACACGTACGGCTATGCCCAATGCCTGCTTCAGGACAGCGGCGATCTTATCTCTGAGCGCATCCAGTTTGCGGATCTCGTCTGAGAACATGCTCTCGTCCACTTCTACCATTACGGTCAGCACATCCAGATTGTTCTCTCTGTCCACGATGAGCATGTAATGATTTGCTACCGCTCCGCCAAGGCTCAGCAGCGCGGTCTCTACCTGTGTCGGGAATACATTGACGCCGCGGATCACCTTCATATCGTCCGTACGTCCGGTGAACTTGGAGATCCTTGGAGTGGTTCTTCCGCACTCACATTTGTCATAGGTAATGCTGGTCAGATCCTTTGTCCGGTAACGGATCAGAGGCATTGCTTCCTTAGTCAGTGTGGTGAATACGAGCTCGCCCGTCTCACCGTCCGCGCAAGGCTCATGGGTTGCCGGGTCGAGCACTTCCGGGAAGAAATAGTCATGGTGGATATGAAGGCCTGCATGGTGGATACAATCCTGTGCCACACCTGGTCCAAGGATCTCACATAATCCATAGATATCGAAGCAGTTGATATGTAAGATTCCTTCGATCTTTTTGCGCATCTCGTTGGTCCAGGGCTCGGCGCCGTGGATTCCGGCTTTGAGCTTCAGACGGTCAACCACTCCCGCCTCCTGCAGGGATTCCGCCAGATACAGAGCATACGACGGCGTACAGCCAAATGCGGTTGCACCGAAATCTTCCATGCACATCATCTGCCGCTTCGTATTGCCTGAGGACATGGGAATTGCCATGGCTCCAAGTGCCTTCGCGCCGTAATCCAGTCCCAGGCCGCCGGTGAACAGTCCATATCCGTAGCATACATGAATGATATCGTCCGCAGTCAGTCCGGCCATGGTGAGGCATCTTGCCACACATTCGCCCCACAAATCCGCGTCATTCTGGGTATAAGGCACTACCGTCAGCTTTCCGGTCGTACCGGAGGTTCCCTGTACGCGGGCTACCTCACGCTTCGGAACCGCAAGCAGGCCGAAAGGATAGTTGTCCCGCAGATCCTCCTTGGTCGTGAAGGGCAGCTTGCCGATATCTTCGACTCCCCTGATATCTCCCGGCTCCACTCCCAGCTCTTTCATTTTATTGCGGTAAAAATCTACATTCTCATAGACCTTCTTCACCACCTTGACCAGACGTTCACTCTGCAGGGAAGCCATCTCATCCCTGCTCATGCACTCCATCTTAGGGTCTCTGATCCTTTCCACCCAATTTTCCAACGCTACTCCTGCCATCTCCTTGTTGTTCTCCTTTTCATTTTATTGTAGTACTTCTCATTTTTATTGTAGTACTTCTCTTCTCCCGCTCTTCTCATAATGTTTCATCATCCACAAGCGGAATTCCGGCTTCTGTCAGCACTGCTTTTGCCTTTTCGTTATCGTCCGAATGGAATACCATGACCGGCGCCTTATTTTCACGGATTACGAAGGAATAAATATAGCCGATACTGATCTGCCCGTCCGCAAGGATCTTCAGCATCTGATTGAGATTGCCCTTTTCATCCTTCAGTTCCGCCCCGATGACATCCTGTACCCGCACCACAAATCCCTGTGCGGTCAGAGATTCCTTTGCCTCTGCCGGCTGGTCCACGACCAGACGGAGGATGCCGAATTCCGGCGTGTCAAAAGACGCGATCGCGCGGATGTTGATCTTCGCTTCGCTGAGCGCGGAAGTGACCCGCATCAGGCTTCCCGGCTGGTTTTCCACAAAAACCGATATCTGTTTCATTGATCTCACCTGCCTTTTTCTTAAAGTGATTTTTTATTTTCTTAAAGGGAATATCCCACATCAAACGCTTTTTTATTGATCTCAATGGTCTTGGGCGGTACGGTCTTCTCGATCACGTCATACCACTGCTCCTTTGTAAAATCCATATGCTGCGCCGCGATCCCCAGCACGATCAGGTTGAATACGCGGGGATTCCCAAGCTTTTTCGATTCCTCCGTGGCATTGACCTTATAGACCTTGTGCTCCTGTTCCAGGTCCTCCAGGATATGCTCCGGATATTGTGCGGCTCCGATCACCACCGGCATGGGGTCGATCCGCCAATCGTTGACAATCAGAACCCCGTCCTTTTTCAGAAAATGCACGTACCGCAGAGCTTCCAGACGCTCGAAGGCGATGATCACGTCAGCCTGCCCTTCCTCTACGATCGGCTCCGCCACTTTTTCTCCGTAACGGACAAAGGTTACCACACTGCCGCCCCGCTGTGCCATACCGTGTACTTCGGAGAGCTTCACGTCATAGCCTCCCGCAATGGTAAGGTTCCCCAGGATCCGGCTGGTAAGCAGGGTTCCCTGTCCGCCGACACCAACGATCATAATATTTTTTGCTGCCATCTTCTACTCACCTGCCTTTACCAGTTCTATCGCGCCGAATTTACACAGCTCCATGCACAGGCCGCATCCGGTACACATGGTATCGTCGATCCGGACGGTTTGGTCTTCTGCCTTCGTCATGGCGGGACATCCCGGCTTCATGCACATGCCGCATTTCTTACATTTTTCTGACCGAACCACATACAGAGGCTTCTTTGATTTATCCAGAAGTACACAGGGAGACTGCGCGATGATGACAGAGACTTCATCCCTTGCCGTTTCCTGCTTGATGGTCTGTTCCAGAAGCGCGGTGTCAAATGCATTGACCACGGCCACATGCTTCACGCCCAGCGCCCGGCAAAGAGCCTGGATATCGACCGCATAAGTTGGGTCGCCCTGCAGCGTCTTTCCGGTGGCGGCATGGTCCTGATGTCCGGTCATGCCGGTGGTGGAGTTGTCCAGGATCATCACGGTCCCGGTTGCATGATTGTATACCATGTTCATCAGGGAGTTTACGCCTGTGTGCAAAAACGTAGAATCTCCGATCACTGCCACCCAGTTCTTGATATAAGCTTTTCCTTTTGCCTTCTCCATTCCATGCAGAGTCGAAATGCTCGAACCCATGCACATGGTGGTGTCCACAACGCTTAAAGGTGCCACGGCTCCCAGCGTATAGCAGCCGATATCCCCGGCAGCATGCATTTTCAGCTTATTCAGTACGTGATAGACGCTGCGGTGGGGACATCCCGGACAGAGGATCGGGGGACGCCCGGGCACTTCGGCGGCTGCCCGGATCTCCGGCTCCTCCTTCAGAATCGCCCGGCGCAGCATGTTGGCACTGTACTCTCCCTGTACGGTCAGGATCTCCTTGCCGACAGCCTGAATCCCCCAGGACTTCACCTGTTCCTCGATCACCGGATCCAGCTCTTCTACAATATATAAGCTGTCTACCCTGGAAGCAAATTCTTCGATTAGTTTCCTTGGGAGGGGATTGACCATGCCCAGCTTTAAGACCGACGCCTCCGGAAGGGCTTCCTTCACATACTGATAGGGGATCCCGCTGGTGATGACGCCGATCCTGGTGTCATTCATCTCTACCTTGTTGATGGGTAATTTATTTGCTGCTTCCGCAAGTTCTTTGTTTCTTTTCTCAATTTCCACATGCCGGAATTTTGCGTTGACCGGCATCATCACATGCTTGCGGATATTTTTTTCATAGGGCTTATCCTCTGGCTCCACGCGGTCACACAGCTCCACCAGTCCCTGGGAATGAGCCAGCCTGGTGGTGGTCCGGAAAATGAAGGGCCGGTCGAACTGCTCGCTGAGTTCGAATGCGGCCTTGAAAAACTCCTTCGCCTCTGCGCTGTCGGAAGGCTCGATGACCGGAATCTGGGCAGCCCTGGCCACCATCCTGGTGTCCTGCTCATTCTGGGAGCTGTAAAGCCCCGGATCATCCGCGACCACCAGCACCAATCCGCCATTTACTCCCATGTAGGATACGGAATACAGGGGATCTGCCGCCACGTTCAGCCCCACATGCTTCATGCAGGCCATGGAACGTACGCCCGCGATGCTGGCGCCGACAGCCACCTCTGCGGCTACTTTCTCATTGGGCGCCCACTCTTCGTATACATCATCCTTATACCGTACCAGGAATTCACTGATCTCCGTACTCGGCGTGCCGGGATATGCAGAGGATACCTTAACCCCCGCCTCATAAGCGCCGCGGGCGATCGCTTCATTTCCCAGCATAAGTATTTTTTCTGCCATATTTTATAATCCATCCTTTCGTAAATCGGTAACGCGCTTTGCCTTGCCCTCGAACCGCCGCAGGGAATTGGGCGCGACCAGTTTGATCTGGGTTGCCAGTCCAAGCTGTGCCTTCAGCGCGGATTTGATCCGCTGCTCCAGCTCACTCAAAGACGCATAGCTGTCCAGAAGACGGTCATCGATCAGTTCTACCGTGATCGTCATCACATCCAGACGGTTTTTCCTCTCTACAAGAATCTCATAGTGAGGTCCGATCTCCTCGATCTTGAACAATACTTCCTCAATCTGCGTCGGGAATACATTCACACCGCGGATCACAAGCATGTCGTCCGCCCGTCCGGAAAGATTTTCCATACGGCAGGTCGTTCTTCCGCATTTACACGGCTCGTACATCAACTTTGTCAGATCTCCCGTGCGGTAGCGTACCAGAGGAAGGGCCTCTTTTCCGAGACAGGTCACGACCAGCTCTCCGTGCTCGCCCGGCGGCAGCACTTCTTCCGTCTCCGGGTCAATGATTTCCGGGATAAACCAGTCCTCGTTCACATGCATGCCGCACAGCTCCGTGCATTCCCCGGATACGCCCGGGCCGCACAATTCACTCATCCCGTAATTCTGGGTACAGATGAACTGATCGCCCCATACCTTGTGCATCTCGTCCCGCATCGGCTCGGTCATACCCTCCCCGCCGAACAGTCCGATATGAAGCTTGAGATCCTTTTTCGGGTCAAGTCCCCGTTCCCGGATCTGCTCCCCTAAGTGCAGCGCATAGGAAGGAGTGGCCACAAGAAGGGTCACGCCCAGATCCTGCAAAAACAAGATCTGCTTGTTGGTATTTCCTGAGGACATGGGAATCACGGATGCGCCGATCTTCTCCAGTCCGCCGTGAAGCCCCAGGGCTCCCGTAAAGGTGCCGTAACCGAAGGAAATCTGTGCCACATCCTCCGCCGTGGCCCCGCCCATGCAGGCGATCCTTGCTACATTGTTCAGCCACACATCCAGGTCATGTCTCGTATATCCGACCACCGTAGGTTTCCCCGTGGTGCCGGAGCTGGCATGGAAACGCACCAGTTCCTTTGGCTCCACCGCAAACAGGCCAAAGGGATAGTTGTCCTTAAACTCCGACTTATATGTAAAGGGAAGCCTCTTCAAATCCTCCAGTGTCCGGATCTCTTCGGGCTTTACCCCTGCCTTGTCCATCTTTTTCCTGTATGGCTCCACTCTTTCATAGATGTATGCCACGGTCTGCCGTAATTTCTCAAGCTGGATCTTCTCGATCTCAGCTCTGGGCAGTGTCTCTTCTTTTGCCCAAATCATCAGTCATATCCTCCTTAATATTCAATTTCCGCATAAGCATGTTCCCTATTATAACACAATACTGTAGTTATTTAAAGCATTAAATTTTTGGGATTGTTGAGTTACTGTTCACACGGTGCCTTGCACTCAGCTGCAAGGCATCCGGCCAATACAGTAACACTGTTGACAATCGGACAGATTTATGATAATCTAAGTGTACTAATACCCTGAATTTTGCAAGGAATTGAGGAAAAAATGCCCTGGACACCGCATAAATAGCGGCGTTCAGGGCATTTCTGAAATGCATAGAAGTGTTGTATTTTTCGCCCTTTTTTGAGTTTATAAAAATTTTATATTCTAACATCCTTATATATAGTTATTCTTTTGATTTCTGAAAGTGGCATGATTTTTTTACTCAAATCTAATCCAAATGTATTCTCCATGGTTAAAATTACATCGTCCCGGTAATCAAACAGGTAATAATTCTGGTCCAAGTACGAACAGGAATAGCTTGCCAGCGAATTTCGGATCTGCCTGACCGAATGACGCTTTCCTATGAGTTGTTCCAAAACGCGCAGCACCAGCAGTGTTACAAAGCAGATTAAAAAATGTGCCTCTATATGATCCTCGGTAGAAACAAAGACTGGCCTGGCTTTGAATTCGCTCTTTATGATCTTGAAAGATTCCTCTATTTCCCATAATCCTTTGTATATGTCTCGGATTTCCTGGTCAGAAAGTTCTTTTTCACTTGTGACAATGGAGTAATAGCCGTCATACAGTGCTTCTTCGGCAATCTTTTCTTCATTAATGGAAAGTTCTTTTCCATCCACAATCTCGCCGGTATCTTTGGAAAAGGAAATATTGTTGATGTATGCAGTACATCCATGGCTGGTTGCTTTCGTATATTTTGAAGGGTTTTTGATCAGGTCCTTTGCTTTCGCGACGGCTTTGTCCCTTTCGTATTTCTGTTTTTTTGCGTATTTTTCAGAATAATATACCATCTGCTTTTGGTAAATTGTCATCTTAAGCTTGCGTACCCCGTTGGAATCCTTTTTTTTGATCTCTTTTGCAAACAGTCTGGATTTGTGTTTGAACGGAATTTCTTCTCCTTCTTTGTTTTTTTCTGTTGTTGTTATATATCCGTCCTGATCCAGCACCCATTTTTTGAATTCCGCATCGGCTCCGCGGATGCTCTGGCCATATACATAGCCGTCATTATTTTTCTCGTCGGATGCATTGATCCCGGAAAGGACGGATGTGTTGTCACTGCTATTGAGCCCCCTGTCGGCAACGACTATGATCCTGCCGATCTCATAATCCTTTTTGACTCTCTGAATTGCCGGGAGCATGTTTGTCTTTTCGCTTTCATTGCCAGAGAAGGTATGGAACGCCATCGGGATGCCGTTCGAATCCATGAGCAGCCCCATTTGTATGATAGGGTCTTTGCGGTGTTCTTTTGATGGCCCTTTTTTACGCTTCACCTTCCTCCCCGTATCCGGGCTGTCCTCATCTTCATATGGAATTTCAAAGTAGTAGTTTGTGACATCATAATAGGCTTTTCCAGGATTCCTGCCAACAAGGCTGGAAACTTTTGTATGCAGATATTTTTGGAGATCCTGTGAATATCTGCTGAAATAGCTAAGTGCCCGGTAGACATCATCCAGTGAGAAGTTGAAATGATCAAAAAACCGGTCTTTTGTTTCATAAGCATTCTTTTTTGATGACGGGAAGAGGAATCGGTTGAATGTCAGCAGGGAGAAAATGCTGTTTAAGTTATACTCCATAGGGAGCTGACGCTGTTTATTCTGGAAAAACTCACGGATCTGGAGTTTTGCATAAATAATCTTAACAATGGCATATCCAAGATTTTTCCGGTTACAGCACTGATCCGGGAGCTTTTCCGAAAGCCTTACTTCGATGGTTTCCGGCACTTCCTGGCTGTCATTCCATTCTTTTGCAATCTGCTGAAAATGTGCCACCGGATCATCATATTGGTTCAGATAATCCTCTAAATATCCAAGGTTTTTTATCACTTTATGTTTCACTTTCCCATCCTTGCGGTATCCCTGGACAAAAGAAAGCTGGGTTTTGTTTCTTTTTTTATTGAAGCTTTTTTTTAGGTACACAAAACCACCTCCCTGGGAACATTATACCATTGTTTCACG
>VSNK01000001.1 GCA_009774255.1 Faecalicatena sp. | reverse complement strand
TGGAAAAATATTCCTTCGTGAATATGCACAATTTTTACTGAAATATACCCACATGTTCATTCATGCGTTTATTCTGGATTTTCCAATAATATATGTGGAAATTATTATCCATTTGTGATACGCTAAAGGCTAATCAATATTCACGGGCATTAAACTTTAGCAAAACATTGCTATGCTTCGGAGAATATGGTCTGTCAGATTAGTTAATCATACCACTTGTGAGTACAAATGTTTTTTGGATTTTGGAAAGCCCTTATATATATGACATGTTGAAAACCAAAAATGAAAATTAAGCTATCTCTTGGTTTTGTTTGTCCTGTTCAATAATCCATTTTAAAAACACATACAAAATATAATGGCTCTTGCCGCTTCCTGTAGGAGCTGTAATTAAAACAATTAAGAAATATAGCAATAGTGGCTGACACAGAAGAAACTTTCATACAAATGTTAGGCAGAAAAAGACAAGATGGATTAAAACTGAATTTGTATATCTGTAAACGGAGTGTAGACCATTTTTCTAAACGTTATGAGTCTGTAAAAAGAAAATTTGATCTTTATGAGAAATATAAAAATGATATTAATGCGATTTATGATTGTTATGAATTTGCATATCCACCGGCGAATATAAAAAAGTACCTCCAAATGCAAATAAAACCCTATACAGATTTGTATCATAGAATATTTCCGTATTTATTGGTCGAAACAATAATTGGACAATCAATACCAGAGGATTATCGTCGAATAATTAATTATGAAAATCGTTTGCAAAAACAGAGAGTAATTGATGATATATTGCACAAAAATAGTAGTGAATATAAATTGAGTCTTTCGAAGCACGTATATTGTCAAAAGAGGAAGTCAGCAGAATTTTGAACGAAGCGAGGGAGGAAAAGCTGTACCCGGCAAGCATAGGGGGGAGACTAAAATCAGCCACCGTGGCCGCAAGAGACTGAGATGCTGGCTGTTTCAGGCAGCAAAATCAACGGTATCCCATGCGGAGGAATTCAAGGAGGTGCATGCGTATTATACGACAAGGGAAGACAATCCGCTCAAGAAGATGCAGTCGCTGATTGTGATTGCCTGTAAGATCCTCAGAATTATCTTTACAATACTGAGGACGGGTTGTAGATATGCCCCAATGAAAATGCTCAGGGATATCAAACGGAAGATAAAATGAATATCTACTTCGGAAGTGACAGGATGTCTGTGTAAGTTTTTTTTGTAGGGTCTACCATAGCAGTTCGGAGAACTTACACATATAATCTGGCACTCTAAATTTAAAGGCAAAGAGTAGTAAAGCACCCACCATCCGCATTGAAGGTAAAATCTCAAAGCCTCTAGAGTTTTGGGATTTTTTTATTCTATAGAAAACTTCTCCGAATTTTCCGATAGAATAAAAACTCTTCAGGGGATGCGCACTGCGGTGTACGCGATATCCTTTCTCAAAACAATTGTACCTTCAAGCGGCGCGGAAAAGGTCCGCCTAAAGCATAGAGGCTTACCCCTGCTGAATCAGGGCGGGAGCAAGCCTCTGTTTCTTTCTACCACTCAAATACTTTTTTTACTACCTTTACTTCTTCCATATTATAATAGGTCTGTTCTTTGACCGGAACCTCTGTTTTTTCTTTGGTTACAATCAGCACCCAGTCATGCTCCGCGCCGGAATCCGGAGAAGAGACTTCTAATTTCCCGCCGGATGCCTGTGCGGCATGTGCTTCTTCCGCAGTATGTTCTGCGTCGGCATAGCATTTCCCGTCCCTTGGATTGTACCACCACAGAAAGACCTCTCCCTCGAATTTCTCAGGTGTCTCCGGCTCCCAGAGCCTTCCCAGATTCAGCACGGTGCCTCCGCCGCTGGGGAAATATACACAGGCAAAGCGGCCCTCCGGACTTACACTTGCCTGCAGATGCTGATCCAGAATGTCCTCTCCCTGTGCTTCCGGCAGGATTCCCTGATCGGGCCGGCAGGTCATGATCTGCATGGAATCCGAGAATTCGCGTAAAAACTTGATCTGTGCGGAACCTTCGGAATGGAGTGCTTCATACCAGGTGCATTTGCTGATGGGACTTCGCTCCTGTTCGGACACACAGCACCATACGGAAGCATGCCCGTAGGTATATCCAAATGCCCCGGAAAGCAGCGACCAATAAGCGCGTTTTCTTGTCATCCAGGAACCGTGCATCGCAGTCTCTTCCGTGATGGGCCAGGATGTGGGCATCATTTCATAGGCAGGTTCGCCGTCCCATACCGGCATTACGCGCTCACGATTGTATTCCTTCGCGACCAGCTCATAGTTCTTCGGTTCCAGCCCGTGTCCGGACTGAAGCATGATGAAATCAATCCAGGCTTCCTCGTCCGTCCAGTAGGACATGGTGGAGCATTCTCCTGTCCCCATTTCATGACATGCATGGTAGGTCATCAGGACTTCCTTCCATGCGGGATCTGGCCGGTCATATTTCAAATCCTTATCCAGTACTCCCTTGGCGATTCCTTCTGCCAGACGGCGCCACACATTTTTATAATCCACTTCAAGATGGATTGGCTGACGATCGCCTCCCAGACACCAGAGAATATGGTTCCTGTTCCGGTAACGATTGCCAATCCAGCAGCCGTAGCGATACGCATTTTCCTCAGTTACCGTTTTTTCATAGGTGGAACCGCTCCAGTCACTGCCTACCACCAGTTGGCCCCATACGGGCAGAAGCAATACATAAAAACCGTACTCCTCCGCTTTATCCAGAATCCAATCCAGGTATTCGAAGTAACGTTCGTTCGGCGTATCCAGGTTGTCATTCAACAATGCTTTTTCACCGGCCGGAGTGCGCATTTCCAGATCCCGCTCCGGATCCAGCGCAACGATCTGCAGCACCGTAAAGCCCTGGCTTTTCCTCTTCTTCATCAGATATTCTACATCATCCCATTTCATCCTCTGGGGTATCGTCCAGTTGGTATCCGCGATCCATGTAAATGGTTTTCCGTCCGGAGTTATAAAATAGCGTCCGTTTTTTGAAATTCTTAATTTTTCCATATGTTTTCCACCTTTCTGTTTAAGAAACCGCCTCTTTTTCCTGTCCTTTGGTAAATCTGTTCCGAGGCGTTTCTATAAGTATTCTGATATAAGCATACATGATCAAAGACTCAATTACAACGTATAATTTTTCTCACTATCCGGCATTTTTTCATCTAATGTAACAGCGAACTGTAACGGATTCGGATCATACCGCTGATTTCTCTTTGCAAACGAATCCCATTCTGATATAATGAAAGATAGCTTCGGAACCTATACGAAACAAATAAAAATATATTTATGAAAATGAATCTATAGAAAAGCTTTCACAAAGCCAAAATGCAAAGGAGGCATTATGCCATACTATATAACCTATGGTGAATTTCAATTTCACCTTCAAGACTATTATAAACGTACCGGAAACAGGCTGCAATTTCCGGAGATGACGGATTATCTCTTCCGCAAGGGTCTGATGTCGCAGACGCCTCCGCCGGAGCTTCCGGTGAACAGGATGTATGGTGATATGACGGATGAAGAATTTGATAATGCAGTCAATGCCTTTGTTCTCTCCCTGACTCCCTATCATACCGTGTCCTCCGATGTTCTGGAGCATGATATCATCCCGCTCTCAAGAGATGTGTATATTATCCGGCATCCCCGTTATACGCGGCCCTATAAGCATATGCATAATTATTTTGAGATCAATTTTGTTGCCTCCGGAGAATGCGAGCTGGCTTTCGAAAATGAGCAGAGGATCCTAAGAAGCGGAGAATTGTGTATCATTGCCCCTTCTTCCCAGCATGACGTGATCATCAATGATGAGGAGACTGTTGTGTTTACAATCATGATACGGAAAAGTACATTTAATACGACCTTCTTCTCTCTGATGTCTCAGAAGAACCTGCTCTCCCACTTTTTCCGTACGATTTTGCAGGGGGATATACATTCCAACTATCTGTTGTTTTATTCCGATGATATCCACTGGCTGAAGGTGATCATCCGAAATGCCATGGCAGAGTGCTACAAGCAGGACTCCTTCAGTAATAATAACGCGATCAACTGGATCCACCTGTTCTTTTCGCATTTGCTGCGGGATTACAGTAAAACGGTCCAGTTCTACAATTATCAGCTTGGAACGGACTTTTCATTGATCCTGCAGTATATTCAGCACAATTATCAGACTCTGACACTGGCATCACTGGCAGAGTTTTTCCACTACAGTGAACCGCATCTCAGTACGCTGATCAAGCAGAATACGGGATGTGGCTTTACGGCATTGATTAAGCAGCTTCGGATGGCCGATGCCACATCATATCTGATTAATACAAAAATGAAGATCAGTGAGATCGCAGAAAGCATAGGTTATAATTCCGCGGATCATTTTTCACGGATCTTCCGTTCCGAATATAAAATGTCACCGCAGGAATACCGGAAAAGGTATCAAAGTCCGGAGGATCATTTCCAGCCGCTGATGCAGGAAAATTGAAGTTTAAAGGTAACTGCGATTGAAAGTTTTATTTGTTCTTCTATCGGAAACTTCTCCGAATTTTCCGATAGAAGAACAACCCTCCGGGGGGATGCGCACTGCGGCGTACAAGGTAGATGTCGCTATGCGACCGCCGCAGGCGCGAGTTTCGCAAGCGAAACTCTTTGTTCTGTGTAACGAAAATTTTGGGAATAACTTTTCCTGAAAATGGTTGCAAAAGTCTCTTCCTTCTTGTACACTAATAGTCAGGAGGTCTTTTAAGATGGAAAAAATATTGATTGTTGATGACAGTGCCGTACAGGCTGCAAGTTTAAAAGCTATTTTGGATGCTGATTATGATATTACAATTGCCCAGACCGCAGAAGAGGGGCTGAACTACGCAAGTTCCGAAGATTTTTCTCTAATTCTTCTGGATGTCATTATGCCGGGGATGGATGGTTTTATGCTGCTGAAGAGATTACAGGAGGAAATCATTACCCGAAGTGTGCCTGTGATTCTGATTACAAGTCTTACTGATATACAGAATGAACAGCGCGGATTTACATTAGGAGCGGTTGACTACATTGTAAAGCCCTTCCACCCGGTAATCGTGCAGGCGAGGGTGAACACGCATGTCAAGCTTTACAGTTATCGTAAGCAAGTCGAGGAGCAGTCTATGACCGACCAGCTGACCGGAATCGCGAACAGGAGGCGGTATGACCATTACAGTGTTGTAAAGTGGAACGAAGCAGTCCGTCTCAGGATCCCGCTTTCGATCTGCATGTTTGATATTGATCATTTTAAAGTATATAATGATACCTTTGGCCATCCGGCCGGAGACAAGGTCATAGCTGCCGTGGCAAATCTCTTGTCCAACAATCTGCGGCGTATCACAGATTTTGTGGCCCGTTACGGCGGAGAGGAATTTGTCGCTATTATCTTAGGCGATGAGGCAAAAAGTACCTTTGAGCATATCAAGCAGATCAGACAGGCAATCCAGGACCTTCATATCCCGCATGATCCTTCGGTTTCCGAGTGGGTTACTGTCAGCGCAGGCGGTGTTACGGTAGTCCCCAAAAACACCGACCAGTACGGTACATATTTGAATATTGCGGATACCATGCTGTACGACGCGAAGCGCTTTGGAAGAAATCAGGTCGTATGGTTCGGGGATGATATGAAGCAGTGGAGGTAAGCCTTTCCCTCATTGAGAAGAACTTTTTCGGGAATAGACGGCATGCTTTGCCTTTTCGATATCATCCTTGTGCACATAAAAAATATACTCATACATTTTACTGAGATCCTCACCAAAAGTTCCGGTTATGCCTCTTGTTCCTGTACCCAGGGACGAGGGGCTTTTTCGGTTGATTGTTTTCAGGGAATAATTGATTCCCTGCTGTGCCAGTACGGTTCTTATTTCACTTTGCTCCTGCATGGAATATGTAGTATAGACTTCTTTTCTGTTGAAGATAGTAATCATAAGGCGCCTCCTTCATGCTGCCATCCTGGATGATTCGTGAAGAGATGGTCTTTTATATAAATATAATCTTATATGCAAAATCTGTCAAATCTTTTTTCCCGTGAATAGTAACTACATGTCGTTACTTGTTCACACCTGGTCAAGGTGTGAACAGTAACAACGAAAAATCAGGAGAAGCCTGGTATTTTTGTGGAAAGTCTTGCAACCAGCTCGGTGCCGAGCCGGATCTTGGCCGGCGGCATATTCGGCTGTTCCAGCCGTGTAATCAGACGTGAAACAGCGATTTCCCCCATGGAATGCTTATGTACACGGATCGTAGTCAGCGAAGGCTCGATAACGGTACAGAATGGAACATCGTCAAATCCGATAATCGCCACGTCCTCCGGTATCCGATATCCCATTTTTTTCAAAGCATTTATCGTGCCTATGGCGATCCAGTCGTTGTCCGCAAAATAGGAGGACGCGATCGCCGTTCCCTTTTTCAGCAGCTCCAGCATATCCGAATAGGCACCGTCCACGGACGGGGGAAGCCGGTGAACGAGAGAGCCGGAAGAAGACATGCCATGGGTATGAAGCGCTTTATGAAAGCCCTCCTCCCGCTCGGTAAAATTACTGATCGGATAGAAGGAATGCAGATAGCCCGGCTGCTTTCCTGTGTGCTTGATCAGATAGCTTGCTGCCTGAAATGCTCCCAGGACATTATCCATCAGCACACAGTCACAAGCAATCCCTTCCATGGAGTTATCCAGAAGAATCACCGGAAAAGGCAGGTGGGAAAAATGCAGATAATCCTCCGGGGTCATCTCGGTCCCAAGAAGGATCATCCCCACACAGTCTGAAAACTGTATCTCCTCGATCTCACGGTCCAGTTCCGAATCTTCATATAAATAAGTGACCTTTAAGCGGTAGTCGGCTTTTTTACATCCGGCTGCGATTCCTTCCGAAACCTGGGAAAAAAAGGGAGTATCCCCCACGACCGCGCCGTGCTTTCTGTAGATACAGAAATATACGGTGCCGCCGGCGCGCTTTTTTTCAGAAATTCTTGTAAAATCATAACCATACTTTTCAGCAGCTTTCAGTACACGTTTTCTCGTTTCCGTACTCACACCGGGCCTGCCGTTCAGCGCAATGCTGACAGCGGCGGCAGACAGATTCAGCTTTTCGGCAAGTTCCTTTGCGGTTATTTTCATCGGAATTCTCCTTCTATGAATATTTATACTGACTATGAATATTTATACTGAGCGCCAGATAAATCTGCCGCACAGTATCATTTGATGCGCACAGCCGCATGAGGAATTATGCCGCTTTGCGGCTGCAGCTGGCGCGATACTTACGGCAGATTTCATCGGCCGTGAGTATATATATGTGGTTATGCCCTGCGAAGGTACTGAGTAGATACATTATGCCTTATTTGGCAGAAAAGTGCAATATGAAAAAGTAAAATTTAGTAGAAATTAAGTTAGAAATACTGAAGAAATGAGTGTAATTTAGATAATTTTATATTATAATAACCATAAATTAAGAAACCAAAACACACAGATTCAGAAAATGGAGGAACGAGATATGGCAAATATCAAAATTGGTTATGCGCCTACCAGGAGAAGTATTTTCAGTGCACCGGATGCGGTGAAATACCGGGGGCTGACCGCACAGCGGCTGAAGGAACTGAATATTGACTTCGTGGACATCACGGACATCAATGAAGAAGGGCTGCTTTATGATGACGCGGACCGGATCAAGATTGCTGAAAAATTTAAACAGGAAAAAATCGACGGACTTTTCCTGCCTCATTGTAATTTCGGTACGGAATTTGAATGTGCCAGACTGGCAAAGGATCTGAATGTACCGGTTCTGCTGTGGGGACCGCTGGACGAACGGCCGGAAGAGGACGGCACCCGGCTTCGGGATACCCAGTGCGGGCTGTTCGCCACAGGGAAGGTGCTGCGCCGGTTCAACATTCCGTTTACATATATGACCAACTGCCGGCTCGAAGATCCGGTATTTGAGAGAGGTATTCGTGACTTCCTCGCGGTCTGCAATGTGGTAAAGACCTTCCGGAACATCCGTATTTTACAGATTTCTACCCGGCCTTATGAATTCTGGTCTACCATGTGCAATGAAGGCGAGCTCCTGGAGAAATTCAATATCCAGCTCACTCCGATTCCCATGCCGGAGCTGACCGATGAGATGAAGAAGGCAAAGGAAGAGGGCAGTGAGGTGGCAGAAGTGATTCAGTACTGCCGTGACAATATGGAAATCTGTGTCAAAGATGAGGAACTGGAAAATGTAGCGGCTCTGAAGGTGGCCATGAAGCGTCTGGTCAATAAGTACGGATGTCAGGCAGCGGCGATCCAGTGCTGGAACCAGCTCCAGTCCGAGATCGGCATTATGCCCTGTGCGGCAAACGCACTCATGAACGAGGAAGGAATCCCGGTAGTCTGTGAGACAGACATTCACGGTGCGATTACCGCTCTGATCACGGAAGCGGCAGGCATGGGAGAGAAGAGAAGCTTCTTCGCGGACTGGACGATCCGCCATCCCGATGTGGCAAACGGGGAACTCCTTCAGCACTGTGGCCCGTGGCCCATTTCCGTGGCAAAGGAAACACCGAAGATCACGTATCCGCTTGCGTTTGACCATCCGGGCAGCATCACCGCGGAGGCACGGCACGGACAGGTGACGCTGGTAAGATTTGACGGAGACCACGGCGAGTACTCCCTGCTCCTTGGTAATGCAAAAGGAATCGAAGGACCGAAGGGCATGGGGACATATCTCTGGGTAGAAGTTGAGAACATCAAGCGGCTGGAGGCGAAGATCGTGGAAGGACCATACATCCATCATTGCGTGGGAATCCATGAAAATGTCGTTCCGGTACTGTACGAAGCATGTAAATATATAGGAATCACACCGGATCTCTATGATCCGATTGAGGAAGACGTAAAAGCGTATCTGCGGGGGGAGGATGTGACATTATGAGCAATCTGAAAGCATTGGCTTATGAACTGCGGGAACATACCATTGACATTATCGTAGAAGGGAAAACAGGCCATATCGGCGGTGATATGAGTGTCATGGAAATCCTGACAGAGCTGTATTTTGAGCAGATGAATATCAGCCCGGAAAATATGGACGATCCGGACAGGGATAAATTTGTCATGAGCAAGGGGCATTCTATGGAAGCCTATTATGCGGTACTGGCAGAAAAAGGATTTTTCCCGATCGAAGAAGTGGTTGAAAAATTTAGTAAATTTGGTTCCAAATATATCGGACATCCCAACAACAAGCTGCCGGGCATCGAGATGAACTCCGGTTCTTTAGGACACGGCCTTCCGGTCTGTGTGGGCATGGCGCTGGCGGCAAAAATGAACGGACAGAGCTGCCGGACCTACACAGTGATGGGCGACGGAGAGCTGGCAGAGGGTTCCGTATGGGAAGGAGCGATGGCGGCGAGCCACTATAAACTGGACAATCTGTGCGCAGTAGTGGACAGGAACCGTCTTCAGATTTCCGGAAATACGGAGGACGTGATGGCTCATGACGACCTCCACGAAAGATTCCGTGCATTTGGATGGCATGTAATCGATGTGGCGGACGGCAACGATATTTCCCAGTTAAAGGCTGCGTTTGAAGAAGCAAAAGAAGTCAAAGGGAAGCCGACGGTATTGATTGCCAATACGGTAAAAGGAAAAGGTTCTTCGGTGATGGAAAATAAAGCCGCATGGCATCATAAGGTTCCCAATCAGGAAGAATTAGCGCAGATCAGAAAAGATCTGAAGGAGAGAAAGGAGGCACTTCTCCATGAATAAGATTGCAAACAGACAGGTCATCTGTGACGTATTGATCGAGGCGGCAAAAGAAGATAAAGATATCGTGACACTGTGCAGTGATTCCAGAGGGAGTGCGTCACTGACAAAATTCGCGGACACCTATCCGGAGCAGTTCGTGGAAGTGGGAATCGCGGAGCAGAATCTGGTGAGCATTTCCGCAGGGCTGGCAAAATGCGGGAAGAAGCCTTTTGCGGCGTCTCCGGCCAGCTTCTTAAGTACCAGAAGCTATGAGCAGTGCAAAGTCGATGTGGCATATTCCAACACGAATGTGAAGCTGATCGGAATCAGCGGCGGTGTCAGTTATGGGGCTCTGGGCATGAGTCATCACTCTGCGCAGGATATCGCGGCAATGTGCTCGATCCCGAATATGCGCGTGTACATTCCAAGCGACCGTCTGCAGACGGAATATTTGTTCAAGGCTCTTTTGAAGGATGAAAAACCAGCCTACATCCGGGTGGGAAGAAATCCGGTAGAAGACGTCTATGAGGAAGGAAATGTGCCGTTTGAAATGGACAAGGCGACGGTGATTTCAGAAGGCTCGGACATTGCCATCATTGCCTGCGGGGAGATGGTAAGGCCGGCAGTGGAGGCGGCAAAGCTTCTGGAGGAAAAGGGAATCCATGCCGCGGTTGTAGACATGTACTGTATCAAGCCATTGGATAAGGAAACGATCGTGCGGGCGGCATCAGGCGCAAAGGCCGTGATCACCGTAGAAGAGCATGCTCCGTTCGGCGGCCTGGGCTCCATGGTCAGCCAGGTGGTGGGAAGCGAGTGCCCGAGAAAAGTGGTCAATCTCGCACTGCCGGATGCGCCGGTGATCACCGGGACATCGAAGGAAGTATTTGATCATTATGGGTTGAATGCGGAAGGAATCGCGAAGAAGGCGTTGGAGCTTGTGCAGCAGTAGCAGTAAGGAACTGTCCCTAAGGAACCGAATGGAAATAACCTGCGCAATCTGTTCAGGTTATTTTCCGGCAGTTCCAGGGAATGATAGAAAAGAATCTGGCAGGGGATAGGATTCATTCCTGCCGGATGAAGGATGGTATGAAAGATGTCAGAACAATATATTATCAGTATTGACCAAAGTACCCAGGGCACCAAAGCTCTTCTGTTTGACGCGTCCGGAAGCCTGATCAGGAGGGCGGATGAGCCCCATGAACAGATCATCAATGAGAAGGGCTGGGTGTCCCATGACCCGGCGGAAATATATCAGAATATTATCAAAGTTACCGCAAGACTGCTGGATGAGGCGCAGATCGATAAAAGCAAGGTGGCCGGTGTGGGAATCAGCAACCAGCGGGAGACTTCTCTTGCCTGGAACCGGAACACCGGAGAGCCGGTGGGACAGGCGGTCGTGTGGCAGTGTGCCCGCGCCGTGGATATCTGTGACCAGGTCGCTGCGGAAGGAAAGGCAGAGATGATCCGTCAGAAGACGGGAATGAACCTGTCTCCCTATTTCCCGGCATCAAAGATCGCGTGGCTTTTGAGAAATGTGGACGGTGCGCAGCAGCTTGCGGATGCGGGAGAACTCTGTCACGGAACCATAGACAGTTGGGTGGTCTATAAACTGACCGGCGGAAAATCTTACAAGACCGATTATTCCAATGCGTCCCGGACACAGCTGTTTAATATCTTTGACCTGAAGTGGGATGAGGAAATCTGCGCCCTGTTTGGAATTGATCCGAAAAACATGGCAGAAGTGTGTGACTCCAATTCCAATTTCGGAGAAACGGATTTTGAAGGCGTGCTTCCTCATAAGGTCCCGATTCATGGTGTATTAGGCGATTCTCACGGAGCCCTGTTCGGACAGGGATGCTTAAAGCCCGGGATGATGAAGTCTACCTACGGCACAGGCTCTTCAATCATGATGAATATCGGGGAGGAACCGGTATTAAGTACACATGGAGTCGTAACCTCTCTGGCGTGGGGAATGGACGGAAAAGTACATTACGTGCTGGAAGGAAATCTGAATTACACAGGAGCCGTGATCACCTGGCTCAAGGATGATCTGCAGATGATTCAAAGTCCGGGAGAGACACAGGCACTTGCGGAACAGGCGGCGGCGGACGACCCGCTGTATCTGGTCCCTGCTTTTTCAGGTCTGGGTGCTCCCTACTGGGACAGCCGTGCAACCGCCATGTTCACCGGGATGACACGGACTACCGGCAGGGCGGAGATCGTAAGGGCAGGGCTGGAATGCATTGCCTATCAGATCAGGGATGTTATGGACGCCATGGCTGAGGATTCCCAGGTGAAGATCCATGAACTGCGTGTGGACGGCGGCCCGACAAAGAATACGTACCTGATGCAGTTTCAGAGTGATATCGCCGGCGTAGACGTACAGGTGCCGGATTCGGACGAATTGTCAGGAATGGGGCCGGCATATGCCGCGGGGATGGCATTGGGTATCTGGGATGAGAAGATTTTTGAAAAATTAAACCGGACAAAATATGCGCCCCAAATGCAGGAAGAACTGAGAAAGAAAAAGTATGAAGGCTGGAAGAAGGCAGTAGAAAAAGTATTGGTTACAGCTCACGGCCTGACCGGCCGCAAACTGTAACGCATCTGGCCCATTATAAAGTCGCCTGACGGCGGTCCTAAGCGCCTGTGACGCTTGTTCAGGACGGACCGAAACGGAGTGTAGACGGGCCAGATGCCTGAAACCGCAGCTTTCTTGGCCGGATGCCTTGCAGCGAGGTGCAAGGCACCGTGAATAGTAACAAGTATTGTCCAGATCCGAAAAAAGGCTTACTCCTGAGTAGTTCAGGAGTAGGCCTTTATGGCTTTGATTTCAGATGTTTTCCGTATACCGGCAGTCCGGATATCCGCTGCATCCCCAGAATTCCCCGTATCTTCCGCTGCGTTTCTTCAAAAACTGACCGCATTTCGGACATATTTTTATCCTTTTTTGGGTCTCCGGTGATCTCAGCTCTTCACCCAGCTTTTCCAGCACTTTCTGATTCATCCGGCAGTCCGCAAGGGCACGGTGGGCACCGTCTGCAGGAATATGATAATGGGCTGCCAGATCTGTCAGCTTATAGGCCGGAAGATTGAGGCATTGCCGGGAAAGGGAGAGGGTGTCTATGTAAGGATTGGTAATCGTTTTTCCAAAGTATTTTTCTGCGTCCCGCCAGATAAATTTCATATCAAAGGTATGGATATTATGTCCTGCCAGGGTCATGCCGCCGATAAAAGCATCAAAATCGGCCAGAGCCTTTTCAAACAACGGCGCGTTCTCCACCATATTGTCATAGATGTGATTGACCTTTGAAGCATAATAAGGAATGGGCATCTCCGGATTAACCAGAGTGGAAAACTCCTCTGCGATTTTACCGTCCAGGACTTTTATCGCTGAGATTTCAATAACTGCATCACTGACAGAACTGGTTCCGGTGGTTTCCAGGTCAAAGACTACATAATCGGGCATATATTTATCAAGTTTTCTTCCGCGTGTATCTCCAAGCATGTTCAGTTTCCTCCATAAGTATTGTTTAAGTTATGACAAGTGCCAGAACGTCTTCGGCCATTGTAAGAGCATCGACCATATCATCACCACAGGTGTAGCAGCTTTCAAGATCGGGAAAATTGACGGAGAATCCACCTCCTTCTTCAGGAGAAAAAACTGCCGGATAAGCATATTTTGCCATAATTAAGGCTCCTTTCTTCATATTTCTTAAGTATTTTTAGCAGTTCCGAGTTTTTCATGTGTACTCCTTTCTATATTCATAGAATAGCACGTGTAAATACGCGTGTAAAGTGATAAGCACATATTAATAGATCGCCGGATCTGAGGAGTTACAGTTCACTGGAAAGCCAGTGAACTGTAACGAATTCAGCCCATTTTAAGTAGCTTTTGGCGGCCCTAAGCGCCAGCGGCGCTTGTTTAGGACGGATCGGAACAAAGTGTAGATGGACTGAATTCCATTCAAGGCGCAGCGTGCCTCCTCCCAGGAGGGAAGATTTTGACATATTTTCCCGATTTGTCCAATTTGAACACAAAACGGAAAAGTGTTCTGTTGTTTTTTGTCTGATTTCATTAAAATAGAATCAACAAGAAAAACGAAGAGGGTGAAACAATATGGAATTGAGTAAAACAGAAAAGATAAAGATTATTATTACCATTGTCAGCATTTCCTTTATCCAGGGTCTGCAGTTCTGCGTATCGCCGGTGCTTGGGCCGATCCAGGAACATTTTCCAGAGGCCGGGGTCAGTATGGTACAGATGCTGGTGACGGCGCCGACCCTGCTTTCCATCGTGGTGGCGCTGATCTCCGGCGGGCTCGTGATGAAAATCAGCAAAAAGAAGCTGCTGGTATTCGCCGGGCTGGTGGCCGGGGTAACGGGATTTCTCCCGTTTCTGGCGGACAGTTTCTGGCTTTTGTTCGTATCCCGGGCCTTGTATGGCATTTCACTGGGATTGGCGATCGCGTTAAATACGGCGGTTGTGGCAGAATTTTTTGAGGGAGATGAGCGCGTATCCGTGATGGGGATTCAGGCAGCCAGTGTAGGCGCAGGGATGGTCGTGGTGACGACGGTAGGCGGCTTTTTGGGCGGATTTGGATTTGAAAAATCTTATTTTATCAACAGCATCGGGTTTATCGCCATGGTTCTTATCGCAGTCTGCCTGCCGGATACCGGGACGGTCAAGACGGAGCAGGGGGAAAAGCTTGAGATGACAGGGAGAGTCTGGTGGGTGACACTGCTGGGGGCTCTGGAGATGCTCTTTTTGATCACCTTTACCACCAATATTGCCATGCACATCAGCGGAAGCCTTGCGGGCAGTACGGTAGTATCCGGAAATCTGACCGGGGTATTTTCCGGAGCCCAGATCGTCATGGGGCTGATTCTGGGGACAATCACAAAGATAACAAAAAAATATACGCTTCCCATCGCGATGCTCAGTTTTTCCGTTGGCGGCCTGTTGGTGATGCTTTTTCCATCCAACTATGCCATGCTTATGGCAGGTGCCGTTTTCTGCGGATTTTCTCAGGGGATGTTCATACCGACAGCGATGGTGGAAGTATCGAATGCGGTGAAGCCTGCGGCCACTGCCATGGCGGCAGCCTGCCTGACCTGCGGAAACTGCTTTGGACAGTTTATCTCTCCTACCGTGCTCAATACAGCTTCGAAGCTGATCTTTGGAGAGACGGCCACCTCGCATGTGTATCTGCTGGCGGTGATCGGGATGACGGTGACGGCGGCAGCCGTGATACTTTCCACAGGAAAAAACAGAGGGTAACTGCCGGCTCAGGCGGCAGGCAGCCTATGAAAAAGCTGGCGTAAACCGTTTACAAAAGCATAAGAGGTAAAGGCATGGAAAACGATAGAAAGCTGATGCAGTTTTATTTTCTTACGAGTCCGGAGAAAGCAACACATTACCATCAAAACCTGGAGATTATCTATATACTCAGAGGGGAAATGGGTATTCAGATCGACGATGCGTACTATGTTTTAAAAAACGGTGATTTTATTGTGGTCAATGCAAATAAGAGCCATACTATCACCGTGACCAGAGAAATGTTCGGCGCCCGGTTTGAGATCGACTTCCATCTTCTGGCAGAATGCATGGGGACCATGCAGCTTATGTTCTGGTGCAATACGGCGGCGGATAAAAATGATGCCTATGAGGATGTGCGGGTTCTGCTGGACAGGATTCTGGAGCGGTATTTTGAAAAGGAGGACAAGGGTTCCCTGCATCTGCAGTCTCTTTACTATGAGACACTGCATCTTTTGACCAGCAATTTTATGGTTAAGGCGGATGATGTACGCATCAATCTGGAAAATTCTCAGGATCGTGTCCGTGTGCGTCAGATCCAGAATTATATCCAGGCCAATTACCAGGGGCAGATCAGTCTGAACGATCTGGCGGAAAAGTTGTATCTGTCCAATGCATACCTTTCGAAGTATGTAAAGAAGCATCTGGGACTGACCTTTTTGGAATATCTGAATAACGTTCGTCTGTTTCATGCCGTGGATGAACTGCTTTATACAAATAAAAATATAACCAGGATCGCGCTGGACAATGGATTTCCTACATCAGCGGCATTTACCAAGGCATTCCGGGATATTCATGGGGAGTCGCCCAGTGAGTATCGGAAAAAAGTCCAGAATGTGCAGTATGAGCAGGAGCCGACTCCGGAGCAGGAGGAGAGGAATCGGCAGCGGATTCGGGAATATCTGAAATTAAAGGAAAAACGACAGGAGCCGGTGGTAACACATTTCCATTGCTGTGAGGCGGACGCAGATGTTTATGAAGGCCGGGATATGCTGTGGAATAAGGCGGTCAATGTGGGCGAAGCCTATTCTATCCTGCAGTCGGAGGTACAGAATCAGCTTCTGGAGATCAAGCGGGAAATCGGGATGGTCTATGCAAGGATCTGGAATCTGCTGACCCGTGAAAACTGTTTTGATGAGCGGGAGGGGTATAATTTCCGGAAGCTCGATCTGGTGCTGGATTTTCTGGTCGAGATCCATATGAAGCCGTATATCGAGCTGGGCTATAAGCCGGAGCTGTTCCTATATACACCGGAGCGCTGCCTTCGGGAAGAAGAACGGGAGGACGGGATCTATGCCTATGATACGTTCTGTGAGATCATCCGGGCGCTGTGTATGCATCTGGTAAACCGTTATGGCGCGGATGAGGTGGAAAGCTGGTATTTTGAATTCTGGAATGACCCGCAGTTGCAGATGACCGAGGAGGACGGAGAATATTACCGCTATTTTGAAGTCATTTACCAGACATTTAAGCAGATCCTGCCTGAGGTACGGATAGGCGGAGCTGGTTTTATCCTTGGATATGAGACGCCGGTAGTAAAAGATATTTTCCGGATCTGGAGACAGAGGACATACCGGCCGGATTTTGTGTCATTCTGTTCCTTCCAGTATATCGCTCTGGTGGAGTCCGGGCTGCGCTTCGGGCGAAAGTCCATTGACGGACATTACATGAAAAATCAGGTGGCGATCCTGCGGGAAATGATGGAAGAAACCGGGTTTCAGGTTGCAGAATTCCACATTGACGAATGGAATTTTACGGTATCCAACCGCAATGTACTCAATGACAGCTGCGAGCAGGGGGCTTATATCCTGAAAACGTGTATGGAGATGGAGGGCTGTGTAGATTTTATGGCCTATTGGCACGGACTCGATATTTATTCGGAATACTATGATTCCGGTTCCATTCTGAACGGGGATTCCGGAATGATCTCCCGGGATGGCATCCGAAAGCCCTCGTTCTATGCGTTTCAGTTCCTGGGCCGGCTGCAGCAAAATATCGTGGCGAAGGATGACAACAGTATCGTGACGACCAACGGCAGGGGGCGGTATGTGATCGCCAGCCATAATTATAAGAAGCTCTCATCCAAGTATGTATTTACTGAGGAGGATGAGATCCAGATCGACGACCTGGATCAGTTTCTGGAGGATACAGAGCCGCTGGATCTGAAATTCCGTCTGAAAAGTATGAAAAACGGCAATTACCTGGTGAAGCTTTACTATATGAACCGGGATAACGGAAATGCGCAGGAGCTTTGGAGAAAGCTGGAATTTGCCAAAGGCCTTGCCAAGGATGAGATTGAATATCTGAAAAAGAGGGCGGTTCCCACCATGGAGATGAAGACCGTGGAGGTGAAGGATGGTGTGCTGGAGCTGGAAAGTGTGCTGATGGCACAGGAGATCCGGCTGTTGGATATCCAGTACCAGTACCGGATGTGAGGAACCGCGGAAAGAAAAAACAAAGGAAGAAAGGAAGAAAAAATGGAGACAAAGTGCTGTAACAAAGGAAAAGAGTTGTATCCTCATCTGTTTGAACCTTTGAGGATCGGAAACATCAGGATGAAAAACCGTATCATCTGCGCGCCTACGAGCCCTAGCATGATCGACCTGAACGGACATTTTACACCGGAAATGATCGCCTATCTGGAGGAAAAGGCAGAGGGCGGCGCGGCGGTGGTGACCTACGGGGAGGCGATCCCCCATTCGGCTACCGGAAAATCACACAACAAACAGCTGCAGCTGGACTCCTTCGGTGTGCGCCAGGGAATGACGGAGGCGGCAAGGGCCATCCACAATGCAGGCGCCTATGCCAATATCCAGTTATCCCACGGCGGAAAATACGGCGGACTGGTCAGCGTGGGCGGTGATGTGGCGACCTGCGAGGTAGCCTACGGACCCAGCCACGAAGTGACACCCATGGGAGAGGTGCAGGAGATGCCGCAGGAACTGATCTATGAGATCATCGAGTCCTACGGAAAGGCGGCGAAGCTGTGCAAGGAGACGGGATTTGACATGGTGCAGGTGCATGCGGCGCACGGATGGCTGTTTTCCCAGTTCTTATCTCCGGTCATGAACCGGAGGACGGACGAATTCGGAGGAAGCCTGGAGAACCGGGCAAGATTCTTCCTGCTGACGGTGGAGGCGGTCCGGAAAGCGGTAGGACCTCAGTTCCCCATCGAGGCAAGGATCTCCGGGGACGACCTGACGGACATCGGCCTGGGAATGGAGGATTGCATCCGGGTAGCGGAGATGATCGACGGCAAGGTGGATCTGATCAACGTATCCTGCGGAAACCATGAGGATCCGGATATGTTCTGCCGGACTCACCCGTCCGCGTTCTATCCGAGAGGGGTCAACGTGTATCTGGCGGCGGCCGTGAAAAAGCGTGTGAAGACTCCGGTAGCCTGTGTAGGCTCTTTAAACGATCCGGCTCAGATGGAAGAGATCATTGCCACCGGGCAGGCGGATGCGGTGGAGATCGGAAGGGCCGTCCTGGCAGATCCCTATCTCCCGAAGAAGGCATACGAAGGCCGCGCGGATGACATCACACCCTGCCTGCGCTGCTATGAGTGCTTTGGTTCTACTATGGACCTGGAAATGGTGAAATGTATGGTGAATCCCACCATGGGCCAGCAGCTTGCGGCGAAATGTGCCAGACAAAAGCCGGAACGGAAAAAGAAGGTTCTGGTGGTGGGCGGAGGTCCGGCCGGGATGGAGGCTGCGATCACTGCGGCAGACCGGGGGCACGACGTGACCCTGATCGAGAAATCAGAAAAGCTGGGCGGAAACCTGCATCCGGCGGGAGCCGCATATTTTAAAGAAGATATCCGGAAGCTCTGCGGCGTGCTGGAGCGTAGAGTGGAGCGTGCCGGGGTGAAGGTGATCCTGGGGACAGAAGTGACCCCGGCCCATGTGAAAGAATTTGCGCCGGACGCCCTGTTCGTGGCCATCGGTTCCGAAGAGCTGCGTCCGCCGATTGCGGGGCTGGATTCCGATAAGGTCGTGATGGCCATTGATGCGGAGCTGCATCCTGAGGAGCTTGGACAGAAGGTGGTCATCATGGGCGGCGGCCTGGTGGGAGCGGAAGCGGCCATCGGATTCCACCATGACGGGAAGGAATGTACCATCGTGGAGATGAAGCCTGCCATCGCGGAGGACGTGAATTCCTTCTACCGGGGCGGCCTCATGCCGGAAGTAAAGAAAGCGGCAAAGTGCTATGTGAATACGAAGGTAAAGGCCGTGGTGCCCGAAGGGGTACTCTGTGAGAAGGACGGAGAGGAATTGCTTCTGGAAGCGGATACGGTGGTGTGCGCATTGGGACTGAAGTCTCCTTATGAGAAGGTGGACGCGCTGGCGGAACTGGTGGACGAGTGCTATATCATCGGCGACTGCGGGAAGGTCGGGAAGATCTACGACGCGATGAATACAGGATATTATTCAGCGATGAGAGTGTAGCGGGGGGGAGAGAAGTACTAAGTCTGGTAAAACCGGCGCATAAACTGGATAATGGAACAAATAACTGCCCGACAGCAGCCAGAAATAGAAAAAAGAGATGACAAATTTATATCCAAATACGCTAAATTATGTATATACAGAGAAAACGAATCATGATAAAATGCAGTGTGTAGAGAAAGCTGTGGGAAGCAGCAGATATATACCGGTGTTTCAGACAGTAAAAAATTAATATCAGGAGATATTATTTTGCCGGGAAGCGGGGGATTGATTTAAAAATCCTGCTCTTCCCGGCATTTTTCTACAATTTTTTCCGTCTGAAAAAAGCAGAGGCAATCGCATCAGTATATTTTGAGAAGAAAGAAGGAGATTCCAATGGAAAAGTATTTGGACAAAAATTTACCGGCAAAGGAGCGGGCGGCTGACCTGCTAAGCCAGATGACCCTGGATGAGAAGATGGCGCAGGTGGCGGGAGTATTTGCCGTTCCGGGAAGAGAAGAGGAAATGAAGAAGTTTTTACGGCACGGGATCGGCCAGGTGAGTACCCTGGAATTCAGAAACTGTGAGTCTATGGAGGAGGCGGCGCAGTGGCAGAGGACGCTGCAGGAGCTTATCATGGAAAGCAGTGAGCACCGTATCCCGGCGGTATTTCACATGGAGGGCCTGTGCGGGGCGTTTATCCAGGATATGACTGTGTTTCCTTCCGGGGTGAACCGCGGTTCCGCTTTTGATCCGGAACTGGAGCAGCGGATCGGGGAGATCGTATCCAGACAGGAGGCGGCTTTTGGCATTACGCAGGTTCTCGCACCAGTACTGGACATTTCCAGGGATTCCAGGATGGGGCGCCAGTCAGAGCCTTATGGGGAAGACCCCGCGCTGGCAGCGGCACTGGGAACCGCGTTTACAAAAGGAATCCAGAATACGGAGACGGCGGGCAGGCATCCGGAGTCGGCGGCAAAACATTTTCTGGGATTCCACAATTCCCAGGGAGGGATCCACGGGGCAAATGCAGACGCGGGAGACCGTCTATTGTCTGAAATCTATGGCAAACCGTTCCAGGCGGCCATCCGGGACGCGCATCTGCGGGGAGTCATGCCCTGCTACTGTTCCATCGGCGGGCTGCCGATCCATGCGTCAAAGCAGTATCTGACAGGACTGCTCCGGACGGAAATGGGATTTGACGGCGTGGTGGTTTCGGATTACGGCGCGGTGGAAAATGTATATCAGGTGCAGCATGTCGGCGAATCCAAAGGGGAGGCCGGGCTGCGCTGCATGAAAGCCGGAATGGATGTAGAGCTTCCGATGCCCGTCTGCTACAGCATGGAAATGAAGGAATATTTTGAGGAAGGGAAGGAAGACACGGCGGTGTTGGATCGGGCGGTGCTGCGGGTTCTGGAAGCGAAATTCCGCATGGGGCTTTTTGAGAATCCCTATGCCCTGACAGGGGAAGAATTGAAGAAGACCGTACATCATGACGGGGATGATGAAGTCTCAAGACAGGCGGCGCGGGAGTCCCTCATCCTTTTGAAAAATAACGGGGCGCTGCCGCTGACCGGAGAAGAAAAGACGATCGCGGTCATTGGACCCCATGCCGGAAACGCGCGCTATTATTTTGGAGGATATACCCATCTGTCGATGGTAGAGGCCGTCCATGCGGCGGCAAATTCCATGGCGGGAGTCGGCGCGGGAGGAGATACCGCGGGCATCCAGATGGAACGGGTGCCGGGGACCAATGTACAGGTCGATGAGACGGACGAATTCCACAAGGTGCTGAAAAAATTACATCCGCAGTGCAGGAATTTGGTGGAAGTACTAAAGGCAAAGCTGCCGGAAACAAAGATCCTCTATGCGGCAGGGTATCCCAAGGCAGGGGCGGATACGTCAGGCTTTGAGGAAGCGCTTGCTCTGGTCAGGGAGGCGGACGCGGTCATCCTGACCTTGGGCGGAAAAAATGGTTCCGGCTCCGTGGCGACCATGGGGGAAGGCGTGGACGCGGCAGATATCAACCTTCCGTCCTGCCAGGACGCGTTTATCCGGGAAGCAAAAAAATATGGGAAACCGCTGATCGGAGTACATTTTGACGGAAGGCCGATCTCCAGCGACACGGCGGACGAGCTTCTGGACGCGATTCTGGAAGCCTGGACCCCGGCGGTGTTCGGCGCGGAGGCAGTCGTGAATGTGCTGACAGGAGTTGAAAATCCGTCCGGGAAGCTGCCTTTGAGTGTGGCACGATCCGCAGGGCAGATTCCGATCTACTATAATCATCCCAACGGCTCCGCATGGCATCAGGGCGCAAGCATCGGATTTCAGGATTATGTGGACATGTCCCATACGCCCCGTTATTTCTTCGGATATGGGCTGAGTTTTACCACATTTTTATATGAGGATCTGTATTTGGAGAAAAAGCAGGTGAATCCGGCGGAAGACCTGAAGATTTCCTTGAATGTCCAGAATACCGGGGCGGTATCTGGTACGGAAGTCGTGCAGTTATATCTGAGAGACGAGAAAGCCTCCATGACACGGCCGGTCAAGGAACTGCAGGGATTCGCAAGGGTGAGCCTTGCGCCGGGAGAAAAAAAGAAGGTGGTCTTTACCGTCAGCCCCAGCCAGACGGCATTTCTGGATGAGGACATGCGGTGGAAGATCGAGAAGGGAGAGATCAAGGTCCAGGCGGGCTCTTCCTCGGAGGATATCCGGCTGGAGGACGCGTTTGAGATCAGCCAGGATCTGTGGATCGAGGGCAGGGAACGCAGGTTTTACGCGGATGCGGAAATTATTAAGGTTATGTAAAGTAACGTAAAAAAGATATGAGGACATAATCCTTTGCTCTACAAGTGATTATATTCAGCCGGCAGTCAGTTTGCGGAATAAATTGATGATAAGAGGAGACAGGATATGAAAATTTATGATTGTAAGGTAAACCATTTGACAAACCCTATGGGCTTTCGTATGACAAGAACTGTTTTTTCATGGAAAGTGAAGGAAGCGCAGGGGAAGAAGCAGACGGAAGCCCGAATCCAGGCGGCCAGGGACCGTGATATGAAAGAAATCATCGCGGACACCGGATGGGACGCGGATGCTGACAGCCTGGGACACAAAATGGAGCTGGAGCTGCAGCCAAGAACCCGCTGTTATTGGACGGTTTCGGTCCGAAGCGACGCAGGGGAAGAAGCGGTCAGCGAGGCGCAGTGGTTTGAGACAGGGAAACGAGGAGAACCCTGGGTTGGAAACTGGATCACCTGCGACAGTACAGAGAGGCGCCACCCCTATTTTGAAAAGGAGATCCAGCCCAAAAAGGCGGTCAGGAAAGCACGCCTTTACCTGTGCGGGCTTGGGCTCTATGAAGCATTTTACAAGGGCACAAGGATCGGGGAGGAGTATCTCACTCCATACAGCAATGATTACAATGAATGGGTGCAGTACCAGACATATGATGTGACGGAGCAGATGCAGGAGGGCGGCACGCTGTCCGTGCTGCTTGGGAATGGCTGGTATAAAGCCAGGTTTGGCTTTCATGCCCATGAGAATAAAGGATTTTATGGAAATGAATGGAAGCTGATCGCAGAGCTTCGTCTGGAATACGAAGACGGCACGGAGAAAGTCATCGGCACCGATGAGAGCTGGAAGGTGCGAAGAAGCAGGATTACATTTTCCAACCTGTATGACGGGGAATGGCAGGACGACACCCTGGAAGAGATGCCCCTGGAAGCTGTATGGCTTTGCGAGGCTCCGGCGGGCGAACTGACAGAACGGATGAGCCTGCCGGTGACGGTGCATGAAGTGTTGGAACCGGTCGAACTGATACACACTCCGGCAGGAGAGCAGGTTTTTGACCTGGGGCAGGAGATCACAGGTCTGTTTACTTTGAAGGTCCATGAGCCCAAGGGGACGAAGATCCATATCCAGACAGGGGAAATCCTGCAGCAGGGAAATTTTTACAATGAAAATCTGCGGACGGCAAAATCGGAGTATGTTTATATTTCTGACGGGGAAGAACATATATTGACACCGCATTTTACTTTTTATGGCTACCGCTATGTAAAGGTGCAGGGCATATCCGAACTGAAAAAAGAGGATTTCAGAGGGGTCGCGCTGTACAGCAGCCTGGAACGAAAGGGGAATCTCCGGACAGGCCATGCCCTGGTGAACCGGCTCATCGAAAATATCCGATGGGGATTAAAAGGGAATTTCCTGGATGTGCCGACGGACTGCCCGCAGAGGGACGAGCGCATGGGCTGGACCGGGGACGCCCAGGTCTTTTCCGCGACAGCCACATATCTGAAGGATACCTATGCATTTTACGCAAAATATCTGTATGACATGGCCAAGGAACAGTCTGCGATGGACGGCAAGGTGCCGGATGTGGTTCCGTCGGCGGGGATTGACTCCACGGCATGCGTGTGGGGCGATGCCGCCTGCATTATCCCGTGGAACCTGTATCTGTTCTATGGCGATCAGAGCATTTTGGAGGATCAGTTTGAGAGCATGAAAAGCTGGGTGGATTATGTCCGCAGGGTGGACGGGGACAACCACGGCTGGAGGTATGTATTCCATTACGGGGACTGGCTTGCGCTGGACAACCTGAACCAGACGGCAGAACAGGTCATGGGCGGTACGGATGAGGAATTTATCGCAAATCTGTATTATGCTGTCAGTGCGGGGCTTGTGGCGGACTCGGCAAAGGTGCTGGGAAAAGAAGCGGAGGAACAGGAGTACCGGAAACTTTCCCGGGAGCAGTTTGATATCGTAAAGAAGGAATACTACAGTGTGACCGGAAGGTGCTGCATCAAGACACAGACTGCATTGCTCCTGACTTTGAAATATCATCTGTCAGATAATGAGGAATTGGTAAAATCGCAGCTTCGGAAGCTGTTTGACGACAATGGAGGGAAACTGCGGACCGGATTCGTGGGGACTCCTTTGATGTGTAATATTCTCTCCGACCACGACATGGATGATATTGCATATGGCCTTTTATTAAATGAAGAATATCCGGGATGGCTCTCCGAGGTGAAGCTGGGGGCCACCACCGTGTGGGAGCGCTGGAACAGCCTCCTGCCGGACGGGACGATATCCGGCATCACCATGAACAGCATGAACCATTATTCCTACGGGGCGGTCGCGGAATGGATGTTCCGCCATATGGCAGGCATCAATACCATGGATGCGTCACCGGGGCTGCGCCGCGTTTCCATACAGCCGGTACTGAACTGGGAGCTTGGCATGGCAGACGCGTCCTATGATTCCGCAAGTGGAACCTACCGCTGCGCATGGAAGCTGACAGATCCCGAACATGTAGAACTGACGGTCAGCGTGCCCTTTGGCGGAAAGGCGGAACTTTATCTCCCGCTTGCGCCAAAGTCCGTCATGGAAGAGAAAGACAATCCCATGTTCGGAAATGTACAGGAGGGCGTGTGCATGCTGGAAGCCGGGGAATACAGCGTGTCTTATCAGCTGATCTGGTCATTGAAAAAGAAATATGATATGGACAGCACCTGGCAGGAATTGTTTAAAAATCCGGAGATTTCCAGATTCCTAAAAGAAGAATTGGATATGGAGATTCCACGGCAGTACTGGAACCGGACCGTGAAGGAACTGGCAGAGACACTTTCATCTGAAGCGAAAGGCGGGAAGCTGGAAAAACTGGAAACGTTTTTGAAAAAAATGTGAGTATTCAGGCTACCCAATGCTTGAAAAATATTTGTAAGTCGGATAAACTGGTAAAAACAGGAAATGTATACTTATGGCAAAAAGGAGGGAATGCGGGGAGCTGTTTCTGGGGGTGCAGGATGACGGAGCAGTTTTGGGTGTATCGGAAAAGGCCGCGCCGGAGCTGGTAAAGAATTTTATCAGCTGTATCAGTAATCCTTCGATGCTTTCTCCAACCATTTATCTTGCACCGAAAATTATGGAATACGAAGGCAAAACAATTATCCATGTTCATATCCCGCCCAGCGCAGAGGTACACAGCTTTAAAAGGGTTATTTATGACCGGGTGGATGATGCCGATGTGAAAGTAACGGCTACAGGTCAGATTGCCCAGATGTATATCCGTAAGCAGGATATTTTTACGGAAAGAAAAATTTATCCCTATGTGAAAATGGAAGATTTGCGTCTGGATCTTCTGCCGAGGCTCCGGATCATGGCGGCAAATAATAACAGCGGCCAGGGGCACCTGTGGAGCAGCATGACGGACAGGGAACTTCTGAAAAGTGCCAGGCTTTATGGGACAGACCGCGTTACGGGAGAGCAGGGATATAACCTGGCGGCTGTTATGCTCTTGGGGAAAGACGATGTGATCATGGACGTGGCACCGGCGTATCTGACAGACGCACTGTTTCGCAGGGTCAATATTGACCGCTATGACGACAGAGAGATTATTCAGACAAATCTGGTCGAAAGCTATGAAAGGCTTATGGAATTTGGACGAAAGCATTTGCTGGATAAATTTTTTTTGGAGAGTGACCAGAGAAAAAGCCTCCGGAATATCATAACCCGTGAGATGATCGCGAATACGCTGATCCACCGTGAGTTTACCAGCGCTTATCAGGCAAAGTTTGTAATCGAAAATGACCGGATGTATGTGGAAAATGCGAATCGTTCCGCACAGAGCGGTGTGATCACGCCGGAAAATATAGAGCCGAACCCCAAAAATCCGATCATTGCATCATTTTTCCGTAATATTGGATATGCGGATCAACTCGGCTCCGGCGTAAGAAATTTGTTTAAATACAGCAGACATTATTCAGGAAGAGAGCCTGAATTTTTGGAGGGCGATGTGTTCAGGATCACTGTCCCATTGGATAACAGCTATTTGGATTCTGATGATCAAATAACGGCTCAATTGCCCATCAAAAACACGGAAACCACCCAATCGACCACCCAATCGACCACCCAATCGACCACCCAAAACATGGAACCCACCCAATCCGTTGGATCAGGAAATTTAAAGGCTGAATTGGATATCGCGGCTCTGATGCGGCACAACCCGGCGATATCTCAAAAACAAATTGCGGAGCAGCTAAACCGGAATGTAAATACGGTGAAATATTATATCCGTAAAATGCAGGAGCAGGGCAAGATTGAGCGGGTGGGTTCCTTCCGGAAGGGGAAATGGCGGGGAAAGTAGAAAGGAGAATGCGATTCCCTCCTGGAACTGGAAGGGATGCGGGAGTGCTTTTACCGGAGAGAGTACTCTATGTCCGGCTGACGGACATACACGGATTATAATTGAGCGGAGGGCAGGACGGGGAGAACCGGGAATAGAGGTTTTCCCCGCCGGCTAGCCGCTTTTGAACTGCGGTGCGGATGCCGCAACGCAGTTCAAAAGCGAAACAATTCATTCTTAAAATTCACTATAAAGAAAAAAGGAAAAAATGTAAAAAGTTTAAAGAATAAAGAAAAGGAAAAATGGATCAGGCAAGCGAAAGGCTGGATGATTGGACGATTGCAAAGCTTCTGGGACAAAGCAGTGTGAGAAGTGTTCGATGCTATCGAAAAATGAGTAATCAGCTTCTTGCAGATGAAACCAGAGAAGCAAGAAATAAATTATCCGAGATTATACTGGATTATTTGGATGGATGGGGTGAGGAATATGAGCAAATACGATGCGATGATTGCCTTGAATAAAAAAGTCAGCGAAGAAAAGATAAATAAGGCGAATAAGCAAATATGGAAAATGATTGATGAAGGAGAGAAAGTTACGATTCCGAAGTTGATGGCAAAGACTGGATTATCCAGAGGATTCTTTAAAAAAAATCCAGTTGTACGTAAAGAGTTTGCCAGAGTAGTACGGCAACAGGCCGGTATGGTCGATCCGAATAGATATATTGGGGACCTGGTGCTCAAAAGCAGGATTGAAGTGTTAGAACAGCAGGTGAGAGAACTACGGAAGGAAAATGAGTCATTGAAGAAAGAGAAGAATAAGTTAGAGAAAGCATTGGACAGGAAAGAAGTGAACATTATAAAGAATCTGTAAGCGAAAAAGAGTAAAAAGACGGAGAAATTGGTGGAACCAGAAAAAATGTATTTGTGAGGGCTACGCCCTCACATCTTTCTTTTTCAGATACCAAATACTGATTCCGGCAAACAGCAGGAAGAACACGCACAAACTGACCAGAAACGGAAGCAGTCCCTGCCGCAGGGAATCCTCCGACTTATTGGCATTCATGCCAAGCAGCATGACGGAATAGGGCCAGTACATACTGTAGCCCTTATTGCTGATGATGAAACCTAAGATGCTGCCCGCCAGTGAGATACCGATGGGCACCGAAAAGCTGCGGATTACCATGGATAATAAAAGCTGTAATGTCCCGACAGCCGCGGCAGCCAGAGTTCCCCGGATCAGCCAGACCAGAATCTGTGCAGGGATCATACCGGGCAGGCCGCAGAGCTTCCCGCACAGGAAATACAGCACGCCGACCCAGAGCTGGGTGAGCAGCGTGACCCGGAATACGACAGCCAGCTTCGCCAGAAATACATTTCTTATCGGTACAGGATTTGTCATCAGCACGTTCCAGTTGTTGTTCAGATGTTCCAGCCGCCACAGGTAGGAGCAGTATAGTCCGATCAAAGGCGCATAGAACAGGCTGGAATAGAACAGGGTGATCTGAGTCCACAGGGAGTACCACTCACTGGTCAGAAGTCCTAAATTGTTCCGGTAGTTGAAAGTGCCCATGATAGCCGGGATGAGAGGGATCAGGACGCAGGCCGTCCAGATACAGGAATGGCGGAGCTTGAGATTCTCAGCGTGGATACATTTTGTCAGCATGTGTTACACTTCCTTTCTTTTAAAAATGGCTTTTTCAACCAGATAGAGCAGGAACCCTGCGGCCAGGAACAGCATGAATCCGAAAACAGGGAAATCCAGATACTGCATGTACTGGAGATAATCGGCTCCTTTCGGCATCTGTCCCCAGTTGATGCCGGACACTGAGAAGATGGAAAAATATCCCCATACAATGCACAGATTGACGGCTCTGGGAAAGAACATGGAGAACAATCCCAGGAAGGAGCCTGCCAGGCCTAAACACAGGGGCAGGATCTGGTTGTCGGACATCAGGGAAAGCAGGTGCTGGAAGCCAAGCAGCACAGCACCGACGGCGGAGATGGCAAGAAAATGCTCCGTAAATGGCAGCAGCCGTACCGGCTCCGTGATGTGGAACAGTTTTCCAAGCAGCAGGATGACCAGAACCTCCCCAAAGGAAAAGAGGAGCAGGTACCGGAGTTCTGCCAGGAATTTTATGTCGTAAAAACGACCGTTTTTTTCCAGTGTATAAAGAAGCTTCAAAGTATTGCCCTTGATCTCCATATCACAGAGCCGGCTTGCGATCACGGCCAGCATCACAGGCATGAAGATGGCATTTAAAAGGGAAAGCTGATAGAACAGCCATTGATAGCCTTTTGTCAGATCTTCGGCGGTAAAATTGCGCATCAGGACAGACATCCACAGCGCGAGGATGGCGAGGAATCCCAGAGGGACGATCCAGACCTTCCGATAACGTTGTTTTTTTCGTTCTGCCCGATATGCAAAAAAAATTTCAGACCAGATTGTTTTCATAAAGTACTCCTTTCGTAACTGTTTGGGACAGGGAAAAATGGCTGCTGGCGCAGATGTGCATCAGGACACACACTTTTTTATAGAGAAGCCTGCGTCCCCGTCAGTTTCAGGAAGATTTCTTCCAGGCTCATCTGCATTTCTTCCAGTCTTAGAATGCCGATCTCCTGTTCCGCCAGAAGGCGTCCGCACCGCAGCACGCAGGAATCCTCCACGGAATGCAGGAAAAGCCCGTGTCCGTCCTTGCCTGCCGCTGCCGGGAGCTGTGCATTTTTCAGGATACGGAAGGCCCGTCCGTCATCGGTGGTGCGAAGCCGGATCCTGGCACGGCTGTGGCGATGAAGGCTTGCCAGATCGTCCTGGAATATGAGCGAGCCCTTATCAATGATCCCGACGTGGGTTGCCATCTGGTCGATCTCACTGAGCAGGTGGCTGGATACCAGAATGGTCATTCCGTATTTCTCGGGAAGGGAGCAGATCAGCTCGCGCATTTCCTGGATTCCCGCCGGATCCAGGCCGTTGGTGGGTTCATCCAGAAGAAGCAGCCTGGGATGCCCCAGAAGGGCGGCGGCCAGACCGAGGCGTTGTTTCATTCCCAGAGAAAAATTCTTAACCTTTTTGTCCTGCTGCTTTTCCAGGCGGACAATCCGCAGTACATCGTCTATGCCGGCCTCCAGGACGTTTTTCAGGGTACAGATGATCTGTAGGTTCTCCCTGGCGCTTAAGTGGCCGTAGTAGGAGGGGGACTCGATCAGGGAGCCGGTGTGCGTTAATAGCTCCAGCCGGTTTTCTTCGACGACCGGCTTTCCGAGGATGAAGATGGAGCCTGCGGTGGGCTTGACCAGACCCAGCAGCATCTTCATGGTGGTGGATTTTCCCGCGCCGTTGGGGCCCAGGAAGCCGTAGATGCTGCCCGGGGGGACTTTGAGTGCTAAGTCGCGGACGACAGGCTTTGAGCCGTAATGTTTTGTCAATGCCTGGGTGGTGATGATATGTTCCATAGTAAATTGCTCCTTTCCAAAAAAAATTAGTTTTTTGTAACGATTTAGAACGGAGGGAAGCCCTGCCGTAGTTCCTATCATACAGGAGCAGGCTTATGAGGGAATGAAACGAGCCTTATATTTACCTTAAATTTTTGAAATAAAAAAAGCCCGTATTTATGGGCTTTTTCGTTGCGCTTGTCACGAACGTATCAGAATTATAATAAATCAGAAATTTTGATGGTCAGACCATCAAAAATATAAACTGGTATATCATCATCGAAAAGATATATATTTGCGTCCTCTTCTCCCTCAAAAATATAGGTTTGAACAATCTTTCCGATGGGGTTCACTATCCAGTATTCCCGAACGCCAGCAGAACGATATTTGAATAATTTGATCGCACAATCTGTCCGGGTGCTGCTGGGGGATAAAACTTCTATGATCCAGTCAGGCGCACCTTCGCACCCGCGGTCTGACAGCTTATCCTTGTTGCAGATAACAGAAATGTCAGGCTCTACCCATATCTTATCATCCGCATTCAGATTGACGGCGAATGGGGCAGGGATCACTTCGCACATTCCTTTTTTGGACTTCACATAATTCATAATTGTATATTGAAGTTCGCCAAGTAATTTTTGATGAATAAAATTGGGGGGAGCCATGGCATATAGCTGGCCGTCGATCAGCTCCGCGCGCTGTCCTTCCGGGAGGTTCCAGTAATCTTCAGATGTATAAAGTTGTTTTTGTGGCAGTGCCATAAGATCACTCCTTTTAATCAATTTTAATGTTCGGATATGTTAGAATAGTACATTATTTAAATAGAAATGTAAATAAGAAGCGTAATTATTTCGGTACATTTCCTTATTTTTACCTTAATTTTACCGCAGGTATCTGGAAACCGCGAAAAAAACATCCTATAATGAAATTAATGATACCGAGCGTCAGATTTCATCGGCCGTGAGTATGAAGCACGCGTATAAATCGTAATTTGGGAGGGAATGAAAATGAACTTGTACGACAGCACGATCCTTGTGGTAGACGACAACCGGGAACTGGTGGCAATGATCCAAAATATCCTGCACAGGAGCGGTTATTCCAATGTATATTGTGCCGGTTCCTGTGCACAGGGGCTGCAGGCATTCTGTCGGGAGGAACCCCAGCTTGTGATCCTGGACATTATGCTGCCGGACGGGGACGGCTTCTCTTTATTCCGGAAGATGAGGGAAAAAGCGGAGACGCCGATCCTATTTTTATCGGCAAAGGATGAGGACAACGATAGGCTGTTCGGCCTTGGCCTAGGGGCGGACGACTATATCACAAAACCATTTTTATCTCAGGAGCTGATCCTGCGGGTAGGAGCGGTTTTGAAGCGGACCTGGTTTATGCCTGGAAAAACGAAGCAGGAGGATGGGGAGGAGGAGCCTCTCCTTATGCTGGACGGACGTGAGATTTCATTTTCCAATGCGTCGGTGACATACAATGGAAAGACGGTTTCGCTGACGGCAAAGGAGCTGCAGATCCTGAAAAAGTTGAACGAAAACAGGGGAAAGATTGTGACATTTGACACACTGTGTATGGCCGTATGGGGAGATGCCTATTATGGATATGAGAATACGCTCATGGTCCATATTCGGCACCTGCGGAAGAAGATCGAAGACAATCCTTCCTCACCGAAATGGCTTCTGACTGCGAGAGGGCTTGGGTATCGGCTGAAAAAAGAGGAATAGGGCAGGAATTGCTGCCAAAAAAAGGAGAATCACAGACATGAAAAGCCTTATGAAGATCATCAGGAGATATGTGGTCAGCGCCGCAGTTCTGGTTCTGACTGTGGCGCTTTTTAACATTGCGGTGCTGTATGTGATCGGCTGGCAGAGTGTCAGAAGGTTTGGCGAGAACCGTCCGTTTGCGGGGCTGCAGATGGAAAATGTTGCTGCGGAATTTACCGTTGCGGAGCAGGAAAACGTGGACAATGTGGCGCAGTATCAGCTTTCCGAACAGGGGTATGCCTGCCTGGAGGAGTATCATTTTCTGTGGTCCATGCTTCTGGACGAAGAAGGAGACGTGGTGTGGAGCTGGAGGCTTCCCGGGGAACTTCCAAAATCCTACGCTCTTGCGGATGTCGCGAAGTTCAGCCGATGGTATCTGATGGATTATCCGGTCCGGGTGTGGGAGATGGACGGGATGCTGCTTGTATCCGGGTATGGGAAGGAATACGCAACAAAGATCAATCTGGTGTATCCTTTGAGTCAGATCAATTCCATTCCCAAATACCTGTCCACAATCGTGGGAATGAATGTCGTGCTGTTTCTGACGCTTGCCCTCTGGTTCGCGTACCGCTTTTATCGATCCCTGCGCCCGGTCTGCGCCGGGATCGACGCTCTTGCGGAGAAGACGCCGGTATTATTGGCAGAAAAAGGGATGACCGGCGAGCTGGCAGCCAGGCTGAACCAGACTTCCAGGATCTTGGAGAAGCAGGATGAGAAGCTCAGGCAGAGGGACGACGCGAGGACAAGCTGGATCGCCGGGGTTTCCCACGATATCCGCACGCCGCTGGCACTGATCATGGGCTATTCGGAGGTGCTTGCGGAGGATCCGAAGCTCGGGGAGGAAGCACGCGCGCAGGCCGAAGCCATCCGGCAGCAGAGCCTTTTGATCCGGCAGCTCATCGAAGATCTGAACCTGACGTCCAAGCTGGAATACCACGCCCAGCCCCTGCGTATGAGGGAATATAGTCCGGCGGTCCTGCTCCGGGAAACGGCTGCGGAGTATTATAATGAAGGTCTGGACGAAAGATATGAGATTGCAGTCGAGACAGAGCACCGGACCGAGCGGATCCGGCAGCAGGGGGATGTCCTCCTCCTGAAACGGGCGCTCCGCAATGTGATCGGAAACAGCATACGGCACAATCCGGAAGGCTGCCGGATCGTGCTTCAACTTTCGGAGGACATGGGATATGTCATATGGAGACTTTGGGATTCCGGACCCGGAATCCCGGAAAAGGTGGTGGATATCCTGTCAGGACGAGGGAGCGGTTCCGGGGAGGAGGTCCATGTCATGGGGCTTCGGATCGTCCGGCAAATCATCGCCGCCCATGGGGGGCATGCGGATTTTGTGAAAAATGAAGCCGGGGGATATGGGGTGGAATTTGTGATGCCGGTGGAGTTCGGATGAGGGATATTGACAGGATGAAAGAGAAAAAGCCCCCCAAAAAAAGAAGGGACTTTTTCTTTGAAGCGCGGATTCTAACCATTCAAACTTCTGTACAGAAATCGGGATACCATTGTAATACCAAGCCCCGCCGCTGTTCGGATGCCGCCTTTTGTAACTACGGATATGCAGCCGGAGAGAACCATGTGCAGAGTTTCCGCGCTGTAAGCGGGATCAGCGGCCGCCGCAGAATAATTCATGGCACCGATACAGACACCGGACAGCCCCCGGATCATAACAAGGATTCCAACAACTGTAAGAATATTCCAGAGGGTTCTCAGCATTCGGCTGCGCGCCGTCATCTGGCGGTTGATTTTTTCCAGCTCCTGCGCAATGGTATCCTCCCGATGATCCGGGATCGTGACCGTGCCGAGCAGGTCAGATACATTGACTTCATAAATTTCAGCCAGCCGAGATACTGTCTGTGCATCTGGGACGGATACTCCTTTTTCCCATTTTGAAACGGTCTGCCGGACCACATGGAGCTGGGCGGCAAGTTCCTCCTGGGTGAAGCCCTTTTGTTTCCGAAGCTTTTTCAGATTTTCATTTAACATGATGCTCACCTCCCTCTAAAGTGTATAATATTGCTCCCCAAATGTCGCGCAACGAATGTTAACATCCGGTTACTGTTCACTCCCCAGCCAATCACCACGCTGATTGGCTGGGAGGATGCACGCTGCACTTTGAATAGAATTCAGCCCATTTTGTGATTTTATAAGATTGGGAGGATTCATTTCAATATAAAAATATATTTTCTGCCGCGCTGTACTTTATCAAGATACTCCTTCTCAACTAAAATATTTAGAACCTTTCCGGCAGTTTGTTCTGAAACATCTAATATTTCTGCCGCTGTTGCTCTATTTATTTCTGTGCCTTTTCCACGTTTTCGCATTTTATCAAGAATCATTTTTTCGTTTTTACTGATGGGATGATCTTCCTTCATAGAGACGATCATGCTTTCTTCAATGATTTCAAGAAAATAATCCAAAAAAGGTGTAATATCGATCCATTTTTCCCCATTCACAAGAATGCGCTCAGATTCTTTCATGGCTTGATAATATCCGGCAAGTCTTTGATTAATTGTTCTGGATAACGGAAGATATTTTATTTTCTCTTTTCCGCAATGATACAGGTAAGACTGGGTGAGTACCCGGATCATGCGTCCATTCCCATCACAAAATGGATGGATATATGCAAAATAAAAATGAAAAATTGCAGTTTTAAGCCAGACATCATAATCATTTTGTTCAAGAAATAGAAAGAGCTTTTCTATCGCGCCTTTGATCTGTTCCGGTCTGGCCGGTGTATGGATGATTTCCGTATTGCTTCCGACATAAACCATCCCATCCCGAAACAGCTCACCTGACAGATGAGCATTTTCACATACATCCTTTATAACGAGTTCCCATAAATAACGGATGTTATCCATTCGGATGGGAGTTTCATAGGCGTAATTCATTGCATGGATCGTGTTTACTACCATTTTATCATCCTTGGAATGGGGATTCTCATATGCACGGCGTACATTTTCAACCGTTGTCCGCGCACCTTCAATCGTTGCCGAATGATATGCATCCAATAAAATGATTTCTTTTACCTTGTGGCGGCTATCCAGGCGCGGATATAGGTGCCCGATCGAAAGCAGACGTTCCTCAATATCATCGGTTTGTACCTTATAAAGCGTTGTATTTTCAAGCCCGGGCAAAGCAATTTTTTCCCTGTGCGTTTTGCGGAATTCCAATTCCCGCCGTGCGGCATCAATTCCTGATTTTTCTTTAATCTTTAATACATCATAGGAATCATACATTTGATATCCCCCTTTTGCCTGTTCTGGGAAAGTCAGAAAGCACTTTTTTATAATTATCCCCTTATTCTTTCAATACGGCAGGTGTGCGGTTTGTCTTTGTTATCTTTGTCATAATTGATGCCAACGAGGATCATCTCGCCGACGTAGCCTTCGAGTGCCTGTGTGTAATGCCTGTTCCTAATCTGCTGCAGGGCGGTACCGGCGGTTTTGCCGTATTTTAATTCAACGACAAGAGCCGGTTTTCCTGTATGGGGCAGCGGTAAGAAAACAATGTCTGCAAAACCTTTACCGGAAGGAAATTCCCGTATCAGTCTATAGTCTTTCCTTGCGCTGTAGTATGCAAGGGCAATGGCACATCCGAGGCAATTTTCATCATTGTAGGTTAAGATGGATGCTACTTCTGTATGAGCCCTGTCGAGCGCATCGGCTACATTTTGCTCAATACCGTTTAATGTATCTGCCAAAAGATTTTCCGAGGCTTTCAGGATACGCATGATCTCAGGCCAGCCGCCTACACTCATGGCATTTTCAAATTCCCGCAGGATTTCCCTGTTGGGAATAAATGCTTCCTCTGCCTCCGGGTCGTATCCGAGATAACCCAGATGGATCAGCAGCGTGAGGACATCGTCCTTTACCCTGAAATTCTGCATATCATTTTTGAAGCTTAAGGTATTGATTTTGATGTGTTCCCCGCCGAGCATCCTTACAATGTCCGCACGGAGCCCGTCAAAATCCATATCCATGTAGATTTTCAGTGCGTCATAGGTTTCCGTAGAAGTCCAGTAACTTGACAATCTGCGGCGGAGCATTGCCTCCACCACGGATTTTGGGTTATAGATGTGCCGGAAGCGTGTAAAAATATATCCGTCATACCAACAGCTTGTCTGGGTGAAATCCATGTCAAAACGTTCACACAGCCCCCTGACTTCCTCCTCTGTAAAACCGGTGTACTCCTCAAAGATATCCTGATCTGTCATTGAATATTCCAGAAACATATTCAAAGCGGAATGTTCACCGTATTTTTTTACAGGAAGTATGCCTGTCATATATGCAAGGGAGACATAGGGCTGGTCTTTGAGAAGGTTTCTCAAAAAATCAAGATACTGCTTTTGGACGGGCTCCGCAACCTGCCTTTCACGTATGATGCAGTCCCACTCATCGATCAGAAAAATAAACTGCTTGTCTGTCTTTGCATAAATCCTGCGCAGCGCGGCGGCAAGACCGATATCCGGATCCTTTAAAAATGAAGGGTATTCTTCACGGAGCTCATCGACCACATCCCGGGAGAGATATTTTGTAATATCCCGACCTTCCGATTCAATCTGAAACTGCTGCATATTCAGGCAGATTACGTCATATTGATTCAGGTGCGCCTGAAAATTTTCATCATCCGCAATCCGGAAATTTCTAAATAAATCCTTTGAATCACAGCCGCGGCTGTAATAGGCGGCAAGCATCCGAAGTGCCATGGATTTCCCAAAACGCCGGGGTCTGCTGACACAGATAAATTTTTGCTCGGTATTTATATACTTGTTTGTAAGCCGGATCAATCCGGTTTTGTCCACATAGATTTCAGAATTGACAGCTTGCTGAAAACCTTTATTTTGGGGATTCAGATAGATGCCCATAAAAACACCTCCCTGCGTTTCGTATCTATAGTAAGTATTGCGCGTTACATGTCACAATATATTATATGGGAACAAAAGTATTTTAACAAGAAAAAACATCCATGCAGGTGGAATTTTGTTACTATTCACGGTGCCTTGCACCCCGCTGCAAGGCATCCGGCCGATAAAGCTGCGGTTTCAGGCATCCAGCCCCTCGCCGAAGGCGACTTTTCAATGGGTTGGATGCGTTACAGTTTGCGGCCGGTTAGGCCGTGAACTGTAACGGAATTTTTTTGGAATCGGTGTCATCGCTGACGCGGAAAATAGATGACAGGTAAAAGGGGAAGCTTGACAGATGAGGAACCCAGGTGTTATTCTTTTTTACAGGACAGATGTGAATCAATATTCAGTAGCAGCAGACCGGAAGAAGGGGGGATGTGCCGTGGGCATGTATTTGAATCCGGGAAACAGTGGATTTACCAGAATCAGAAATGACATATACGTGGATAAGAGCGGATTGATCGGCCTGATCAATGAAACGATAGAGACACCGAGATTCTTGACATGCGTCAGCAGGCCGCGCCGCTTTGGAAAATCATTTGCGGCGAAAATGTTATGTGCGTATTATGATAAAACCTGCGATTCTTCGGCGTTGTTCGATGATCTTGTGATCGCGCAGAATGGGAAGAACAATGGAACATACAGACAGCATTTGAATCAATATGACGTCATCTATCTTGACATGACCAATGTCCTTGGAAAGGCGGATACGCACAATATTGTGCCCTTCATTCAGAAAAGTGTGACAGAGGAGCTTCTCGGTGCATATCCCGATTTAAAAGCAGGAAATGTCTTTGATGAAACATTGCTTCATGGAGTGGAATTGACGGGCAATAAATTCATTATGATCATTGATGAATGGGATGCGCCGATCAGGGAGACACCGGAGCACCAGAAGACATATCTGGAATTTCTGCGTACTTTATTTAAAAGCAGCGGCACAACAGATCAGATTTTTGCTGCGGCTTATATGACAGGGATCCTCCCGATAAAAAAAGATGGTTCGCAGTCGGCAATTTCAGATTTTAAAGAGTTTACAGTGATCAAGCCGAGAAAATTTGGCGATTATGTGGGATTCACGGAGGTAGAGGTGCAAAAGCTCTGTGAAGAATTTCATTGCGATTTTGAGAGGATGAAGAGATGGTATGACGGATATTCTTTCCATGATACAGGCTCAGTTTATAATCCCAATTCGGTGATGGAAGCAGTACGCAACCATGATTTTGACTCTTACTGGACCCAGACCTCAGCGGCCGGAAGCCTGATGGAATATATCAGTATGGATTTTGACGGCCTTTCCAAAATGGTAGCGGAGCTGGTCGGCGGCGGAGAAGTAACGGTAGATACAAGAGGGTTTTCAAATGATCTGGTAACATTTCGAAATCGGGACGATGTACTGACGATCCTGATCCACCTCGGGTATCTGGCTTACAATGAAGCTACGGGAAAGGTTCGTATACCAAATGAAGAGATTCATATGGAGTTTACAAGAATCGTGCGCGAAGTAAGAAGAGATGATACGATCAGGAGGGTTCGGGAGAGTGAACTGCTTATTTACAATACGGTTCATGGAAATGCAGAAGCTGTGGCAGAACAGATTGAGAAAATCCATTCAGAGGAAGCACCTCTTCATTACAATAATGAACAGGCACTGCGTAGTGTAATCAAACGGGCATATTTCAGTTTTGGGGACGAATTTATTTTGTTTGAAGAATTACCGGCAGGCGACGGATATGCGGATGTTGTGTATCTTCCGAAAAAAGATTCTATGATGCCGGCATTGGTTATTGAATTGAAATGGAATAAAACAGCGGAAGGTGCAATCCAACAGATCAAGGATCGACAGTATCCTTCTGCAATTCATAATTATGGAGGCAAAATATTATTGATAGGTATCAATTACAACAAAGAAGCGCCGGTCGGGAAACGGAAACATACCTGCATGATAGAGAAACATCAGATATGCTCCTGAGAGATGAAGAGTACCTGCAAGCATAAATCAAATAATAAACATGAAATCAGAGGAAAACAGTTCATGAACAGAATCCTGATTATAGATGATGACAAAGAATTATGCGCCCTGATCAAGCGGAGCGTTTTACAGGAAAGTATAGAAGCTGACTGCTGCTATTCCGGAAAAAGCGGTCTGGAAAGGCTCAAAGAAAGTGAATACCAGCTTGCTATTCTGGATGTCATGATGCCTGGAATGGATGGTTTTGAAACCCTGGAGCAGATCCGGAAGGAGCACAGCCTGCCGATCCTGATGTTTACATCCAAAAACGACAGCGCCTCAAAGGTGCGGGGACTGCGCGCAGGCGCCGACGACTATCTGACAAAGCCTTTTGATATGGAGGAGCTGATCGCCCGCATCCTCTCCCTGATCAGGCGGTACACCCGCTTTAACCAGGCAGGCGGACAGCCCACGCGGCTCGATTTTGACAGCCTGGCCATCTACTTTGACAGCCGCTCCATTTCCACGGTCAACGGCACCTTCGACCTGCCGCCGAAGGAATTTGACCTGCTGGTGTTTTTGGCGCGGCATCAGGGAAAGATCCTTACAAAGCAGCAGATTTATGAGGAGGTATGGGGGGAGGAATATGTCTATGACGACAGCAATATCATGGCGATCATCAGCCGCCTGCGCAAGAAGATCGAAGAAACTCCCGGAAGCCCCAGATATATCCAGACGGTAAAGGGGATTGGCTACCGTTTTAATAAGGAGGTCTGACCGTTGTCTATGGAAACTGTTGCCCTGATCGGAATCGGCATCGCCCTTATGTCCGTCTGCGGCTGTGCCCTCACGATCCGGCGCGTAAAAAAACAGATTCAGGAAATGTCTGAGGTTTTGGAGGATGTAAAAAACGGGAACGGAAACCGGAGGATCCTGGCAGAAACGCATGAGCTTACGGCTCCGCTTGCCTATGGGATCAACGATATCGTCCTCTCCTATGAAAACCAGCTTTCCGTGTATCATCAGACGGAGGAAACAAACCGGCAGCTCATGACCAGTCTTTCCCACGATGTCCGAACACCGCTGACCACACTGATCGGCTATCTGGATGCCGCCCATAAAAGGATCGTGGAGGGAAAAGAACGGGACAGCTATATCGAAACCGCCCGCCAAAAGGCCCATGACCTGAAGGATTATATAGATGTGCTGTTTGACTGGTTCAGGCTTGGTTCCGACGAATTTACCATGAATATCATGAATCTTGACCTGACGGAGCTGACCCGGAAGATACTGATCGACTGGATCCCGGTATTGGAAGATGCACGGATAGATCTGGCGGCAGATATTCCGGAACAGCCTTTTAGGGTAAAGCTTGATCCGGACGGCTATATGCGGATCTTAAACAACCTTATACAAAATGCGGTTTCCCACAGTCGTGCAAAGAACCTGGAGATTTCCCTGTCTGGACAGGGTAGGGACGTAAAAATCTGTCTGGCAGATGATGGCGTGGGGATCGACAAGGAGGACTTGAAGCATATCTTTGAGCGCCTTTACAAATGTGACAAGGGACGGTCCGAAAAAGGCAGCGGCCTTGGGCTGTCGATCGCGCGCCGCCTTACCGAGAAAATGGACGGAGTGATCACGGCAGACAGCACACCCGGGGAAGGGACCATATTTACTCTGCAATTCCCTCTGGCGGAAATGACAGATGAGAAGAACATTTATAATAAAAATTCCGCCCAATAGCGATATGGAAAACCAGCCTTTAGTAAGGCGTTGTACAGTCTGCTTTTCATATTGCTGCTGTCCGGAGAAATTACAAAAAATACATCAAGGTGTAAAGCCTTTATCTATGCGGGGCTTTACACTTTTTTTATTCTATAGGAAACTTCTCCGAATTTTCCTATAGAATAAAACCCTCCGGGAGGATGCGCACTGCGGCGTACGAGGTAGATGTCGCAATGCGACCGCCGCAGGCGCGAGTTTCGCAAGCGAAACTCTTTGTTCTTGAGGAAAATTGCTAACTATTCGGATGAGTAGGTTGGAAAAATTGCAAGGTTTATGCAAGGTTTATGCAAGGTTTATGCAAGGTTGGCATGATAGAATCAATCCTGTCAGAGAAATGGAGCGGGCTGTTTCCCGCCGGAGAATCAGCCAGGAAGATTTTTTTTGAATAGAAAAAAGGAGGTTTCGCAATGGTCAAATATATCATTGAAACAAAGAATCTTACCAAACAATACGGAGCGCAGAAAAGTGTCGCGGATCTGAATATCCATGTGCAGAGAGGCCGCATCTACGGCCTACTTGGGAGAAACGGAGCCGGCAAGACAACCACGATGAAGATGCTGCTGGGGCTGACAAATCCAAGCTCCGGGGCGGTGATGATCTGGGGAAAGCCCCTGCAGGGCAATGAGAAAAAGCTGCTGCCCCGGATCGGCAGCCTGATTGAGTCACCCGGTTTTTATCCCAACCTGACAGGTACGGAAAACCTGCGTATTTTCGCCACTTTGCGGGGGGTGCCGGGTCCTGGGGCGATCAAAAACGCATTGGATCTGGTTGGCCTGCCCTACAAAGACAAAAAGCTGTTTTCCCAGTATTCCCTTGGGATGAAGCAGCGCCTGGCGATCGCGCTTGCGGTCATGCATGACCCGGAGCTTCTGATCCTGGACGAACCCATCAATGGCCTGGATCCCATCGGCATCGCGGAGGTCCGGTCCTTTATCCGCAGCCTCTGCGAGGAACGGGGAAAAACGATCCTCATCTCCAGCCATATCCTTTCGGAGATCGCCCTCCTGGCAGATGATATCGGGATCATCGACCATGGAATACTGCTGGAGGAGGAGACACTTGCACAGCTGGAGAAAAAAAGCAGCAGGCATGTGCATTTTCTCATATCCGATACGGCCCAGGCTGCCAGGATACTGGAACGCCATTTTCAGGAACGGCATTTTACCATACAGGATGACCACAACATGCGGCTGCATAACATGAAGCTTCCGGTGGGGCAGGTGGTGGCCGCCTTCGTGGAAAATGGTCTGGAGGTGCGGGAGGCCCATACCTGCGAGGAAAGTCTGGAGGATTATTTCAAGCGGGTTACAGGGGGTGAGGGAATTGCTTAAGCTGATCATCTGCGAATTTCGGAAAACAAAACGGAAAAAATTGTTTTATACCGCGTTTCTGACCACATTCATCATGCCCGTCATGTATACCCTGATCCTAGCCGACCGGAGCCTGGATAATATGATGGGCGTGATCCGGCAGGAGAATGGCTTTCTGGTGCTGATCCCTCTGTCGGTCATTGTGGCGGCCAACCTGTTTTTTGAGGAGCAGGATCATGATACGTTAAAAAACCTAATGTGCGTTCCCGTCACGAAGGGCCGTCTGGCGTCGGCAAAGATTTTTGTGCTGCTGATCTTCAATGTATGCTATGAATTGACGGGAGCCGTGACAGCTGTCCTGCTGGCAGCCCTCTCAGGAGCATCGATGGACGGATTGGGAATGCAGCTCCTTCTGACCGCGGGAACAGGAATCCTGCTCTGGGCAGCGGAGATGCCCTGCCTGCTGCTGGTGGTCTGGTGCAACAAATCCTACATTATCTCCGTGATCATTGCGTTTGCCTATACCATGGCGGGATATATCACGCATATCAGCGATGCGTTTTTGAGGGTGCCGCTGGGTCCAAATGCAGCCACACTCCTTCCGGTGCCCATGATCTTCCGGTGGCTGTATCAGTTTATTTCGATAGAAGACGCGGAGGAGACGCTTCGAACATTTTATGAAGGCTTTCGTCCCTACTTCGTGTCCACTCCGGCAGTCTTTGCCGTGCTGATGGCGGAGGCGGCAATCTGCATGCTTCTGCTGACAAGAGTCTATCAAAAACAAGAGATATAGGAGGAAATGGAAATGCGATCGATCATAAAAACAGAGTTTCTCAAAATGAAAAGATATCATATCTTGCTGATCGGGCTGCTGGGTATGGTGTGTTCCCCACTTCTCCAGTTTTACTCACAATTGGTGGTGAATGAAGAGTTCAAACGTGCCAATTTTGATATCCCAGCATTGGTGGAGAATACGGTCTGGGGAAACGCGCAGATCTTCATGCCGGTTTTGTTTACCCTGATCGGCGGGTATCTGGTTAACCGGGAGTATACGGACGACACCCTGAAAAATATATTGACTGTCCCGGTTTCCTTCCGGAAATTCCTGACAGGAAAGCTGGCCGCCATGGGGCTTCTGGCAGTCCTCTTCGGTATTTACAGCTTTGTGGTGACGCTGGCGGTAGGATTCTTAGGGGGGCTTTCGAATCTGAATTTTTTCGTATTCATAAAGGGGCTGCTGCAGATGATCGGGCTTTCCGTCTGCATATACATTGTGGTACTTCCGATCATCACGATCTGCGTCAGGAAGCCGGGACGCTTTATGTCCGGTTCGGTCTTCGCCTTCCTTACGGGATACTGTGTCCTGTTTTTTAAGGAGGGGCTTTTGAGAAATATCTATCCATATTCCGCGGCGCTGACCCTGATCGGATTTGATACGACATCCTATTCAGGGACCGCGGGAAAGGGAAGCGTGCCGCTGGGGATCGCTTCGCTGGGAAGCATGCTGCTGATCGCGGCAGTACTGGTCGGCACTTCCAGGGCGCCGGGGGATGTACACGGCAAAAAGAGCTCCGGGAAAAAAGGAGCCGCCCTGCGCGCAGCCCAGCGGAACAGACCGGGGAAGTAGTGTAAAGTATCGCAAAAAAAACGATACGGGAATTGCCCGCATGAAAAAGTTACAAATAGGGAGGTGAGGATATGAAAAACATCTGCAGCAATTCAAAACAGGACAGTGCATTTTGGGCGCTGTCCGTACGAAAATATTTCCTGCTGTTTTTCTGTGTTCTGCTCGGCGGTTTCTGTCTGTGCAGCTGCGGCTGCTCCAAGGATGAAATCCTGGAAAGCTACGACGAGGTGCTTGAATTTGCCGGAGATTTCAGGCTGACGAGTGATTTCCTGCTGAAGGGCAGACGGGAATATGGCGTGGACCGCTATACCGGAGAATATACGGCGGATTACGATGACTTTTCCAAAACAGAATACTTATTCGGCGGAACCACGATCCATCGGGAATACGGCAAAGAAGTCAGCGTGTTCTGCAGGATAGAAGGGGATATGGGAAGCGCGGAGCTATTTTGGGAATCCGGGAGTGAGGAGACGACGGTGCTGCTTGACGCAGATGGGACATACAGGGAGACGCTGACACTGCCGGAGGGAGGAAATTATATCGGCATTACGGGGGAGCACTTTACAGGGGAGGTGGAGCTGCGGATTGAATAAGTCGGGAGGATGTATATAAAATTAGAGTTGTACGTGAAAGCGAAATCAGGTATACTTAAAACAAAGTATGAAAGTAATCTTTCATGATCGTTTGTGTCGGGTGCCGATATGGGCACAAATTATGAAGTCGGAGAAGGTGTGGAAGAGGAAGGATGTGTGCCGTATGGGAATGTTTTTAAACAGTATGTCTCCTTATAGAAAGTATCAGGCGGTGGTAACGGATACGTACTTTGTAGATAAAACACCTTTGATAGAAGATCTGCTTCCGGCACTGGGAAAGGAAAAGAGGTTTTTCTGTATTACAAGACCGCGTCGTTTTGGGAAAACTGTCATGGCAAATATGATTGCCTCTTTTTTTGGAAAGGAGATCGACAGCAGTGATCTGTTTGACGGACTGGAAATTGCACAGTCAGAGCATTATCGGGAGCATTTGAACAGGCATCATGTGATCTTTATTGATTTCAGTGAGATACCAAGGAACTGTCAGGATTATCAGCAGTATATCCTGCGCATAGAAAAAGGGATCATAAGTGATCTGGCGGAGGCGTACCCGGAGGTGAAGATAGATCCGGAGGAGGCGGTATGGGATATTTTGACACGTATCTTTGAAAAAACAGGGAATACGTTCATATTTGTGATGGATGAATGGGATGCGGTTTTCCATATGCCTTTTATATCGGGGAGGGAACAGGAGCAGTATCTTCTGTTCCTAAAAGCTCTTTTAAAAAGCAAGTAAGATTGTATGATTCTGGAATTGAAGGTGGATGATACTCCGGGAGCTGCCATCCGGCAGATTCGGGAGAAGGGGTATGCCCTGCGCTTTAAGGGCAAACTGGGAGAAAAACCCAAATATACGGGCCGGATTCTGGCGGTTGGAATCGGGTATGAGAAGAAAACAAAACAGCATGCGTGTAAGGTGGAAGTACTGAGCAATTTACGAATGTGAAGAGGTAAAGATTGTGAAATTGGGTGTGTATACGGATATCATAAAAAATGAAAAGAATTTCCGGTATGTGATTCTGGCGAATCTGATCAGCCGGTTCGGGGATTCTGTGGATGCGATCGCCTACAGCTGGATGGTTTACCAGCTAACAGGTTCCACGGCGTGGCTGTCCGTCATCCTGGGCGTAAACATGGTTCCGACGGTTTTGTTTCAGCCGCTGGGCGGTGCGCTGACGGAATATTTCCGCAAAAAAAGAGTCATCGTCATCTGTGATATAGCCCGGGGAGCGGTGGTCTTTTTCACAGGCATGTGCATGCTGCTGGGAGTTTTGAAGCCGTGGCATCTGCTTGTTTTTACGTTTCTGAATTCCTCCATAGAGGCCCTTCGGATTCCAAATGGGCTGGCAATCCTGCCGCAGATCCTGAAAAAGGAAAATTATAAGGCGGCCATTTCCATGGATCAGGGGGTGCGGAGAACCTCGGAGCTGATCGGGATGGGCTGTGCCGGGATCATCATAGGAGGGATCGGAATCGGCGGCGCGCTGTTTGTGGACGCGGTGACGTTTCTGGCTTCCGGGCTGCTGCTTTTACTGCTGAAGGTGAAGGAGGAGAGCAGGGAAAAACAGCGGTTTCAGATCAAGGGATATGTCGGCGCTCTCAAAGAAGGGTTCACCTATTTTAAAACCAGTGAGCTGGCAATGATGGTCTGCGCGGTCTGTGTGGCGCAGAATTTATGTACGCTGCCCATTGAGAACCTCCAGGCTGCTTATATCAGCGAATATCTGAGGCTGGACGTATTTGCGATGTCCGTGGGCGGGACGGCAATTACGATCGGTATGATATTAGGAGCGCTGCTTTTGCCGGTTGTTTCACAAAAAATCTCGGAAAAACAGGTGCTGATCTGGGGAGGAGTCCTGATCGGCCTGCTGTATTTTGCCTATCTTCTGATCGGGATCATTCCTTCGGATGAGGGAAAGTATCTCGGCTATTTTATTGCGGCATTTGCTTTTGGTGTGGTAAATTCCGTGATCGGGGTCACGGTCCAGGTGCTCTTTGTGAGCCGGGTGCCGGAGGATTTTGTGGGGAGGATCAGCGGGATATTCAATGCGCTGGCCTGTGCGTCCCTGCCGGTGGGGTCGTTTTTGCTGGCGGGGCTGTCGGCGGTATTCGCGATCCGGGAATTGTATCTGTTGACAGGGATTCTGTCCATCGCGCTTTTTCTGCTGATGAACAGGTCAAAGAGGGTATCAAAGGAGGACAAGCTATGACATGCAGGCGGAGGCACGGGCACAGGGACTGAGCAGAGGAGCCATAGAATATATGCGGCCTGCTTTTGAGACAATGGATTAGGTGCTGTAGGAAAGTACTGTAGAACCCGGGAAAGCGCTGCGCGCGGCGTATAAGGCAATGTCACGACGCGGCCGCCGCAGGCGCAGGTTTCCCGGGCGAACCTTTCTGAAAACAGGCTCTTAAACCACTGCTTCTATGATTTTTTTATTTCCAACGATTATTTCTTTTACTCCAATCTGCTTCTTCTTATTGAAACAAAAACTCAGCATATATCCTTTATTCAGATGGTAGTCATCCAGATATCCGACAATTTGTTCTTCTCCCCTGTGGTTATATTCCTGACCTCTCCAAATTTTCATCTCAATCACATGCTGTTCTCCCCGATAGTCCACGATTACATCCGTACGCCCCATGTTTCTTGTCTGCGACTCAATGTAATAATTGCCGGTTCCGTTAATGATTGGACGAAGATATAATAAGAAAAGCCTGCGCCCGCATTCCTCTATAAACCGCTCATCACTGTCTGCATAAAGGTCATGAAAATGCAGCACAAATTTTTCAAGAATCAACCGAATATTCAGATGTCCGCCAATAATAAACTGATTTTTATCCCAGAGGGATGATTGATAAATATCATGCTTTTGCAATTCCTCAGAAGCCAAATATCGATTATATAACCTGGTTTCAAAAATGCGGTTTGCGATCGCGATACTGCCATTTTCATTTTTGATGAATCCAAACATCGACGCAATGGACACCGCTTGGTTATCATAATTATAGGGCATATTTTTTCCGGTAAACAGCACGGTAAAAAGAGTCTCATCCAAGTCCGGATAGCGATCCAACTTTTCCATGAGAGAATCGAACAAAGAGTTTTCTTCTGACAAAAGAAGTCTGACAGATTCCCAGATTCCTTCCTTTGTCCATGCCGCGCTTCTGTCCGGAAAATCTGCGCTTCCGGCTACCCTCTCATCTGCCAGCTTGCAGATCCGGGATACAAGGAACGGATATCCGGATGTATAATCGTAGATCATGGACGCAATATGTTCCATGTCCATTCCGGTATGGCAGTCTTCTTCATATTCTGCCAGCATTCTGGCAATCCCATGCTCCGGAAGGCTCATATCTACCTCAAAATCTGCCGCAATGTTCCATGGGCTGTTCCGCCTGTGCTCGTCTTCCGCCCGGATCTTCCCACGTATATTTTTTATATCATACACTCCCGCGAGGATTACCGAATGAAATGCCGCAGTGTTTTTTCTGTCCAGATAGTCTGCCCGCAGTTGAGAAAGGAAATCCAGAAAGACCTGATAGTCCGATGCACTGTCCACCTCATCGATCATCAGTACGACCGGCTGCTCAGATACTCCGCAGATTTCATTGAGATGGCCAAACAGTTCAAACAGAGTGAACGTCTCCGGCTGCTCCCGCGTGATTCGGGCCAGTTCGCCGCATTCCCCCTTGATCGACTCCAGACAGATTTTACCTCCTGCTTTCAGCGCCCGCAGGAAATAGGCTGCAAATGCCAGTGAAAAGACATTTCCATCTTGATATTTTGCGGAATCCAGCCTTTGAAAGTCCATACTGACCACAACATAATCGTCTTTTAAATATTCCCTCAGCGCCTGCAGTGTCGTTGTTTTTCCATACTGCCTTGCCCGGTTGATCACAAAGTATCTTCCTTTATCAACGTATTCTCTGATAGCTTCCAGCCGTTTCGTGATATCGACCATATAGTGAAACTCCGGCATGCATGCGCCGGTCACGTTAAATTCTTTTTTCATAAACAGGCGAATCCTTTCTTAAGCCACGTTCTCAGCTGTTACCATTTTTACTATTATAACCTGTCATCAATTTTCGCAGAAAATTGATGACTTGCTTGCGCATCAGCGCAATTCCTATTATATCCGGACTCGCACTCATATTCAATACATTTGAAAAATATTGTAGGCTGTGCTGACATCCTGTTGGGAAATAAGTTAACACGAATGAGGAATTTTGGGAAAGTATGGGATGAGCAGAGAAACTTTGAAGTCAGGACAAAAAATATGCCATATTTTTTGTCCTGACTTTTTGGCGTTGAAAAATAGCGACCAAAATTGATACCTCATTAAGAGATTCACAGAGAAGCGGAAATTCTAAAAAAAGTGTAAATTGTTTATAAAACAAAAGAACGATGGAGGTAAAACATGAAAGTATTAGGAATTTCCTTTGGAAGAAGGAATCAGCGCAGTGATGTGATGGTGAAGGAAGCTTTGTTTGCGGCAAAGGCTGCCGGGGCGGAAGTGCAGTTTATCAATACCGTGCGTATGGATATCGGACACTGCCGTGCCTGCGATTACTGCAGCCGCATGCGCGACAAAGGGGAGACGGAGATCCACTGCTGTATGAAGGACGACTATCATATCCTGGAAGAGGCATGTCTGGAAGCGGACGGGATTATCATCGGAGCACCGGTCTACGCGGTGGGTATCGTAGGACAGTTTAAGAATTTTGTGGACCGCTTCGGGCCGTCTCATGACCGGGCGGCATTGATCGAGGAGAACAAGAAACGGATCGAGGCAGGCAAGCCGGAGTTGGATCCGAGATATTTTAAAGACCGCTATACAGGTTATATTTCCGTGGGCGGGGCGCAGACCCACAATTGGGTGGCACTGGGACTGCCGATGCTGGATCTGTTCAGCTTTTCCTTCTGCATGAAATGTGTAGGGCATGTGGATGCTTATGACCAGGGAAGAACCGGTCATCCGCTGTTTGACCCGGAACTGATGAAAAAGTGTGCCGAGCTTGGAAAGGCCGTGGCGGAATCACTCGGAAAACCATATGATGAGGTGGACACCTGGGTTGGGGAGGAAGGTGTATGTCCGGTCTGCCATAATCCGCTGCTCAGTATGAACGGAACGACCCATGTGGAATGCCCGGTATGCGGCATCTGGGGAGAACTGTCCGTAGACGGAGACAAGGTGAAGGTAGAGTGGTCCGAGCAGGAGATCGCCCGCGCGCGGAATACAACCATCGGAATCTATGAGCATTATAATGAGATCCAGAATATGATCAAGGTCTGTGTGCCGAAGCTGGTGGCGAACAAAGAGACACTGCCGAAGATGATGGAAAAGTATGAGAAATTCGAGGAAACGATCGCAGACATGTAACAGAAAAAAATGGATTGCGGGCGTATCTGTGAGGATACTGAGCAGATACGAATGAGCACACATCTTTTTGAAAAAAGATGAAATGGAGGACGCTATGAGTAACACAAATTTAAACCAATATGGCACAAAGCCATTGACTTTTGCAAATTATGTCGTATATGGAATGGGTAACTTTGCATCCCAGTTGTCGTGGACCATGGTCAGTACATACCTGTCTATTTTCTATACCGATGTATTCGGGCTTGGCGTGGGGGCTGTCGCGATGCTGATGCTGATTGCCAAGATCTGGGACGGTATCAATGATCCGATGATGGGAACTCTGATGGAACGGACCCATACAAAGTGGGGACGTTTCCGCCCATATATTTTTATCGGAGCGCCGTTTTTGGTAATCTTTACGATCCTGACCTTTACCGTACCGGGATTTGGGGGAACAGCGAAGCTGGTTTATGCGTATGCGACCTATATTCTCTTGGGAATGTCATATACGATGACAAATGTACCTTATCTGGCACTGCCGACAGTCATGACACGTGACCCGAAGGAAATAAATAAGCTGAATGCGGCACAGATGATGGGTATGACGATCGGGCAGATCATACTGAATCTGTTTGTGCTGAATCTGGTACTTTGGATCGGCAAGGGCGACCAGGCCGCCGGGTATCAGGGAGCCGCAACGCTTCTGGCATTTATCGCGCTGCCGATGTTCTGGGCGGTAGCCGCATTATCGAAGGAACAGATCACGGTAAAAAAGGAAGACCAGGGCAAGGTCAGCGATGGCCTGAAGCTGGTATTCCGGAATAAGAATCTGCTCTGCGCAATGATGTATTCATTTTTTAATATGTTTGGTATCCTTGGACGTATTTCCGTGGCCGTATTCTTCTATATGCACTGTGTAGGAAATTATGCGCTGATCTCCGTATTCATGATGATGCAGATGGCAGTAGGAACGATCGTAATGCCGTTTGCGCCAAAGGTTTGTGAAAAGCTCGGCAGACGGAAAACCGGAATTATTTCCATGGTCATCCAGGGTGTGGCTTTGATTCTGCTGTATTTCGGACCGTCCACGAGTATTCCGTTCAACTTTGTATGTATGGTTATCTATGGAACCGGATATATTGCAGGCCCCTGCGGCGCCGGTATGATGGTGGATGCCATTGACGATTTTGATGATAAATATGGTTATAGAAATGACGGTATGGCATTCTCCTTCCAGGGAACCGCGATCAAGATCGCGACCGCGATTGCAAACTCCGTATTCCTGCTGGTCATGGGGGCATTCGGATATGTAGGCGGCGGAGAGATCACGGAGCATGTCCAGACCGGTATCAATCTGGCGGCAAACTTACTGCCGGGTATCGTATTCCTCATCGGAATCATCCCGCTGGCACTGTATGACCTGGATAAGCCGGGATATATGGATGCGGTCAGAGAAAGACTGGTTGCAAGGGATAAGGCGAAGAAGGAAGCGGAAGGCGTGGAATAAAAGAGAATTCTCCCGGAAGCGGGAACTGTTTTTATAAAGCAAGGTGATAATCGGGCTGCGTTTATACGCAGCCTGCCTGTGCTTAGGAAAATCCTGTCAGGAATTGAAATATGATTTCCTGATAGGATTCTTTTTGATGTTTATAGGTTTGATTCAAGAACTTCTATTTTACAGAAATGTTTTTTGCTTTTTTTGTTCCGAGATTTTCATTGGAACGCAAAAGCTGGTTAAATTGATCCATCAATTCTTTGTTGGGAATGAATACTTCTCCGTCTTCATAGGTTAGAAGGCCGTAAATCACCATTGCGGAATAAATCTGTTCCTTTGTGTTTAAATCTTTTGATGTTGCGGCATATTCCATCATCCTGGATTCTACACGTTCTCCGGAGATCATCCGTACAAAATCATCGCGGATTTCTTCTACATTATCTTTGATATAATAAAAAATCTCATCGTAGGGGCCGGAACTCGTCCAGTAATTTCCTAATTGATTATTTGTGAGTGCACATACAACGGAACGTGGATTGTAAACCAGTCCGCCGTCAGCCGTATGATAACCGTCATACCAGAAACGCAGATTTTCGCGGCTGATCTTCGGCGGATTTGTGGTCCGCTGATAAACCGTATAAAGATCGTCTACTTCTGAATCCGAAAAACCAAAATATTGGCTGAATCGTTCGGAGGTGGCGATATCATATTCCAGGAACATATTCAGCTCAGAACCACTGGAGTACTTTGCAATTGGGAGGACTCCTGTCATATATGCGAACTCCGTATGGACAATCTGTCACGCTGTATATCGTCAACAGGCGCAACGCCCTTGAACGGGGGGGCATCCCATTATGCCATAACGGGGTGCCCTTAATTATAATAATGCCCTCTGCATGAGAGGATAGTAGTATTGGTTCCTTCTGTTTTGTATACGATTCGATTCTTATCATCAATATGCCTGCTCCACCAACCAGACAGGTTCTCAGATAGCGGTTCGGGATGTCCGATTCCTGCAAAAGGATTTCTCTGAATATCTTTGATCAACTTATTTATTTTTCTTAACGTTTTTTTATCCTGCTCTTGCCAGTCCAGATATTCTTTCCAGGCGTTATCTTCCCAAAACAGTCCCATGGATTACACCTCAATTAAGTCATGCTCTTTTGGAATGGATTTACCAGATTCAATATTCGCAATGCGCTCTTCCAAAATTTTTATATTGGATTCGGAATAGAATGGATCCGCTGACAATTCAAAAGGAATCCTTCTTTCGTTCCCTACCTTGACAGCGAAGATATTAAAGGCTGTACTTAAGGACAACCCCATTTCCTTACAGGCAGATTCCATTTTTCGTTTTACGTCCTCATCAATCCTAAAGTTCACCATTGTTTGAGCCATAAATGATCACTCTTTCCTTTCACTTATTGATAGAATATAAATCTGAGGCAGATTTTTCTACAACTATTTCCTTTCGGATCAGTCAAGTATACCCAAGGGCATCCCATCATGGCCATTCGGCCGTTTCACGAGGTATGATTTCCGGTACCTGCTCAGATGATTTGCGTTTATTTTGTTCTATTTATGATAACATGTTTGATGTACAATGTAAAACAATTTCTTTACTGCTTAACAGTTTTCTTGGATTCGGAATAGAATGGATCCGCCGCAAAAATATCATGGAAAAGTGAATATTTTCAGATAATCCAACACACGGAAGGAGTATTCATAGGCGAACAGTTCTTTTCCGGAATTGATCCGTATATCAAACAATTCTTCCATTTTTCCCAGTCTGTAAAAAAAGGTACTCCGATGGATATGCAGTTCCGCCGCTGCCGCAGCAGCATTGCGGTTGTTTGTCAGATAGCATTGCAGCGTTCTGGTATATTCTGTCCCGGATGCCTGGTCAAATTCAAGAATACGCAGGAGATCCGGATGGACGGAAGCTGCCAGAAGCCCCGAATCCCCACACAGCGAAAGGGTATGCTCCAGAAAATAATCTTTAAAATAGACCAGATACTGTTCCCGCGGGCGGGATATTTTTTCATATAGCTGGTACAGCTTATGGGTCTGCTGATAGTAAAGGCTGGTCCGGGCAATGTCGGTGTAGGGGTTGCTGATAAAGGCGCGGATATGGTTCAGCTTCAAAAATGTTTCAAACCGGTTCTTTACCTTTTCTGAAAAAGGTGTCTGGGAATTGCCGGGAAGCAGGATCACCAGGTCCCCGCGAAACAGGACCACCATGCAGTCCGGCAGGATCGTAAGAAGCTGCTCATAATAGCTTTTCGGATGAAGCATGTTTTTTGAAGATTCCCCAAACTTCAGTACCAGTACGGAATAAAAATGTGTCTTGGAGCGCCCGAGGCGGATCAGATGGTCGAGGATATAATCGGTCCGGTCAAAATGTCCTTCCAGAAGTTCCGTAAGGAAATATTCATATTTAAAGCCAGTGGGATGCCGGTAACTGGAATCCTTCTGCATTTCGATGGACAGCATCTGGGAAAATACTTCGATAAATTCCAGGTCATCCTCCGTAAATTCCCGGACCGTGCCCCGCACACAGATATAGCCTACCACCGTATGGTGGATGCGGATACTCTCAAAGACCCACTTGTAGGGATGTTCGTCCAGCGTTGTGATAAAAGGTACGGTGGAGGTGTAAATATGTTCAATGATCTTGCGGTTCTCCATGTTCTGGAATAAACGGTCTTTTACGTAGGTGCGTCCCTGCTTCATTTCCAGATGTTCCGTGTCGCTTACGACCGGATAGGCGGCAATTACAGAGAAGCTGGTGTCGCATACCGTCACCGGATTATTCAGGTAAGAGTGGGCGATCCTGGCCATTGAGGAAATTCCAATATTATTGTGCAGCGCCTGGAATAGACTTTTTCGCTTCTCCTCCAGTATGGAATGTTCCAGTATCACTTCATCAATACAGTTGAAGATCTCCGTAATCTCCAGATCTTCCCTTATATACAGAATTTCCGGATACGCGGGAACGTCCTTCTGGCCGAGCAGCAGCAGATGGGGTGGACGGACTTTCGGAATCGGCTGTCCGGCGCTGCGGATATAGAGCAGGTTTTCCTCCGGCGCAGACGGGCGGCGGGACTGCCTGATGTCCGGCGAATCGGCGTCAGCCGTATCTGCGGAGGCGGAAGCAGGGCGGTTCTGTCGGACCGGAAGAAAGCGGATGCCGTAAATGGCGGTTCGGGAATGATATTGTCCATGGAGCTGTATCTGAAATACAGTCTCTAATTTCTGAACGATATTTTTTAAATATGCCATGAGAAGCCTCCTTTTTTGTACAATTTCTAAATCAGAGCATACAAATCCAGAATACACAAATCCGGAATACACTAATTCAGAATATACGAATTCAGAATACACAAATCCAGAATATATAAATCCGGAATACACAAATCCAGAATACACAAATTCGAAATACACAAATCCAGAATATACAAATCCGAAATATACAAATCCAGAATATACGAATTCAGAATACAAAAATCCAGAATATATAAATCCAGAGTATACGAATTCAGAATATGTGAATTCGGAACATATGAATCGCGCGAATGAATGGGCAAATAGTGTCTATCAGACAAATGTCTGAAAAAAGACGCTTTATCTCATATTTTATTCGACCTGCGGTGAGTGATTGTTAAAAAAATAACTGTTATAATCTACGTAAAGTATAACAGATTCAACCATTGATTTCAAGAAAAATAAGCAAATATAAGGCTTTATCCTGACGAACATTTTGCAGGGTGAAATAAAGAGCCAAAAAAGAAACGGAAAATGTGGTGAATCAGACAAAAGGAGGATAAAAATGGCAGCAAAAGTAATGGGCATTACCTGCGGCAGAAAAAACAGCAACAGTGAAGTGCTCCTGAAGGAAGCTCTGATGTACTGTGAAGAGGCAGGGGCGGATGTAACAATGATCAATCTGAAGGATTATCACATTGAAAGCTGCACCGGCTGTACGTCCTGCACCCGGGGCATGGCACAGGGAAAAAATGTAGGATGCGTACTGGACAAGAAGGATGACAAAAAGAAGATTATGGAAGTCATGCTGGCACAGGATGCGGTCATCTTTTCGGCGCCAACCTATGACCTGATGCCGAATGCGGAATATCTGATGTTCGGCCAGAGGAGTCTGAGTTATGAAACTTCATTCCTGGAAACCATCGGGGCAATCGAGCACAAGGACCGGATCGCGGGCCTGATCTGTGCGGGAGGCTCTACAAGGGCATGGCAGTCCATGGCATTGGAGGCGATGCAGGCATCCATGTTTACCACGGATATGAAAGTGGTGGACATGATTCTGGCAACCCGGGTTCCGGGCAGGGCACAGTGCCTTCTGGATGACAAGCTGATGGCGCGGGCAAGAAAAATGGGCGAAAATATTATGAAGGCGATTGATACGCCCCCACAGGAGCGGGGATGGCTTGGCGACGAGGATATGGGCTGGTGCCCCAACTGCCATTCCAACGCGCTGGTGTTGGGAGAACCCCAGTGGGACGGCCTGCACTATCCGGTAGAATGCCAGGTCTGCGGGGCAGGCGGCAATCTGGAACAGACGGAGGACGGAAAGTGGAAGTTCGTGATCCAGGAGGACGGCTATCTGAAAGACCGCACCACAGTCGCGGGGCGGGCGAAGCACCTGGAAGAGATCGGACAGACGGAGGGCGGGTTCTACGCGGATCCGAAGAATCTGGAACTGGTGAACCAGAGATTGGAAAAATATAAAAACAAGCAATTCAAAGGAATATAAGCCATACAAATTTCAATAAAAAGGAGACAGAAAATCATGAAGAAAATGGAAACAGATGTGATCGTAGTAGCGGCAGGACTTTCCGGTCTTGCGGCCAGCATAGCGGCGGCAGAAAACGGCGCAAGGGTGCTGACATTTGAGAAAGCCAATACCACAGGCGGAGCTGCCAACATGGGGATGGGGCCTCTGGGAGTCGGTTCCAGAATCCAGAGAGAGCATATGATCTCCCTGACACCGGGAGAAGCATTCCGCAAGCATATGTATTTTACCCATTACCGGGTAGACGCAAGGATGGTACGGGATTATTATTTCAAATCCGGAGACACCATTGACTGGCTGATGGATATGGGCGTGGAGTTCGTAGGAGTGCAGCGCGCATTCAGCGCTCCGGAGGATACCAGGGCTTATTCGGACGGAGAATTTACCTGGCATGTGTGCAAGCCGGAAGGCGGCGGAATACCGGGACCGCGTGCGGCAACATCGATGACAAAGAAGATGACGGAGCATGCGAGAGAGCTGGGTGTGGAATTCCTGCTGGAGACTCCGGTGAGCAAGATCCTCATGGAAGAGGGACGCGCGGTCGGCGTGCTGGCAAAGGACAAGGACGGAGAAGAGATTGAGGCAAGGGCGAATTCCGTGATTATTGCCACCGGCGGATTCGGTGACAATCCGAAGATGATTCAGGAAGAGACCGGATATGAATTCGGCAAGACCATCTTCAATTTTGCCATCCCGGGCATGAAGGGAGACGGTCTGAAAATGGCCTGGGAAGCAGGAGCAGGAAAGGAACCCTGCGGAATGGAACTGATGTACCAGCTTCCGGACAACATGAACCATTTTATTCTGGACGGAGCGTTCCGTCAGCCTTGCCTGTGGGTCAACAGAAACGGCCAGCGGTTCATGCCGGAGGATCAGATCGGAAACACCACATTTACCGGAAACGCGATTACGGTACAGCCGGGAAGCGTGGCATATTCGATCTTTGACAGCAAGCTCTTGAAGAAATACAAAAAGAAAGGTCCGGACATCGTATCCCATGTACATCCCCACGACCTGTACGATCATTTTGACGAGCAGTGGGAGCGGGACATTGCAGACGGGTATGAGCCGGTGACCCAGGCGGATACCATCGAGGAACTGGCCGAGAAAGCGGGGATTGACGTGGAAGGGCTGGTTGCGCAGGTGGAAGAATACAATGAGATGTGCGAGAATGGATTTGATGAGATCTTCGAGAAAGACAGGCATTACATGCAGCCCATCGCAAAGGCGCCGTTCTACTGCTGCCGCCAGAATGTAGGCGCTTATGGTTCTCTGGGCGGGGTGAAGATCAACCACAAGACGCAGGTGCTGACTCAGGAGGCAAAAGTCATTCCGGGGCTTTACTGTGTAGGAACCGATGCCTGCAACATTTTTGGAGACAGCTATCCGTTTATCCTTGCGGGCAATACCATGGGCTTCTGTCTGAACAGCGGGCGGATCGCCGGGGAAAATGCCGCTGCGGAGCTGGATGATTTCGAATATTGATTTCTATTAAAAGCTGCCTGACGGCAAGGGGCTTGCTGCCTGAAGCCGCTGCTTTATTTGACGGATGTCTTGCGGCAAAGGTGCAAGGCACCGTGAAGAATAATATGAAATCCCATGTAGGAGTGAAAACATGAAGATAAACATTGACGGAAAAGAAATCGAGGCAAGAGAGGGGCAGTCGGTACTGGATGCCGCTCTGGAAGCAGGGATATTTATCCCGCATTTGTGCAGCCATCCGGATCTGGAGGCAAAGGGCGGCTGCCGCCTGTGTTCCATAGAGGTCGAGGGCACGGAGGGCGCAGTGCCGGCATGTAAGACCATGGCAGAGCCGGGGATGCAGGTAAGTGTCCACGGGGCAAAGGCGGAAAAGGTCAGAAAGACGGCCATGGAGCTGATACTCGCCACCCATCCGGCGGACTGTACCGGATGCCCGAAATATGGAAAATGCGAGCTCCAGTCCATGTATCAGTATATGAGCGTGGGGCCGGAGCGCTGGAGGAAAAAATCCAGAAGTGTTGCAAATGATGACAGCAACCCGCTGATCTCACATTTATTTACCAGATGCATCCGCTGCGGCCGGTGCATCCGGGCCTGCCAGGACCTGCGGGGTGTGAAGGTTCTGGACTATATCCGAACCAATGCAGGGGTCCGTGCCGGGATCCCGGAGGGAAAATCTCTGCAGGAAGCGGGCTGCCGATTCTGCGGAGCGTGTATTGAGGTCTGTCCTACCGGCTCCATTATGGATCAGGTCAGGATCATGAAAGAAGACCGCTCTTACGCGGAAAATATCGTACCCTGCAGGAGTACCTGTCCGGCACACATTGATATCCCGCGGTATGTGCGTTACATACGTCAGGGAGAATTTGACAAAGCTGCCGCAGTCGTGCGGGAGAAAGTCCCATTTCCGGAAACACTGGGAAGCATCTGCAATCATGCATGTGAAGCGGAGTGCAAGCGAAACGAACTGGGAGCGCCGATCTCCGTATGCAAGCTGAAACGGGCGGCGGCGGTGAACGACAGCGGCGCATGGAAAGCAAATGTCCGCAAGGACGCGCCTACGGGCAAAAAAGCAGCCATCATAGGAGCCGGGCCCGGAGGGCTTACGGCGGCATATTATCTGGCAAAGAAGGGACATCAGGTGACGGTGTTCGAGAAAAACGAAAAGGCCGGAGGGCAGTGCCGGTACGGGATTCCTGCCTACCGTCTGCCGGAAGAGCTTTTGGATCGGGAGATCGAGGTCATTCTCGAGACCGGGGTGGAGCTGAAAACCTCTGCAGAGGCAGGAACACCGGAAGAGCTTTTGAGGCAGGGCTTTGACACGGTTCTGGTGGCAGTAGGAACCCATCAGGGGGTAAAGCTTCCGCTGGAAGGAAATGACCTGCCGGGAGTCTGCGTGAACACGGAATTTCTCAAACGGGCAAGACAGGGCAATCCGCTTCCGATCGGAGAAAACGTGATGGTGCTTGGCGGAGGTAACGTAGCCTATGACTGCGCGAGAACCGCGCTTCGGCTCGGGGCGAAAGAGGTACATATCGCCTGTCTGGAAAATGAACAGCAGATGACCTCCACGCCGGAGGAGATTGAGGAAGGCGCACAGGAGGGAATCCTGCTCCATGCGGCACATTCATTTCTCGGAATCACCGGGGAAGACAGGGTGACGGGAGTAGAGCTTCAAAAGGTGGAACGGTTTTACTTTGACGAAAACCGGAAAGCTGTGATCGACCTGGTGGAAGGAAGCAATCAGGTCATCCCGGTGGATCAGGTGATCTTCGCGGTAGGGCAGAAGCCGGAGGGAACCGAGGTCTTGGGGCTGGAACTGACCCACGGGCCTTATATCCGGACGGATCAGAATCTGAGGACCAGCATGGAAGGCGTGTATGCCGCCGGAGATGTGGTCACCGGAACGAAATCTGTGATCGCGGCGATTGCGGCCGGAAGGAAGGCGGCGGAGCAGATGGACCTGTATCTGGGCGGAGACGGCGATATCAGCGAGACCCTTCTTGCTCTCGAGACTCCGGAGGCTTATATCGGACAGGCGGAGGAATTTGCGGGACTGCGGCGTGTGGAGCCGGAGACGGCAGCGCCGCAGGAGCGTGTAAAGGGATTTGACTTGGTGGAGCAGCCGCTGACCTGTGAGCAGGCAAGGTGCGAAGCTGGGCGCTGCCTGCAGTGTGACCTGCGCCTGCAGCTTACGAAACCAAAGCTTTGGAATGAATATTAGGAGGGCGTGAGTGGCATGAGTACATTAGATCGGATAAAAAATTTGAAAGATACGGAATGCGTCGTGGATGTCCTCTTAAAAGAAGTGCTGGCGAATGAATGCCGGACATGCGGAAAGTGTGTATTTGGATATGAGGGGATCACGCAGTTGGAAATGATTCTTGGTGATATCACGGTAAAAAAGGGAAAGAGTACGGATTTGGAGCTGCTCCGGGAGCTGGGAGAGCTGATGGCGACCCAGTCTCTTTGTGAAAAAGGTGAAGAGATCGCCCAGGCTGTGCTGGAAGCGCTGGAACGCTATCAGGGAGATTTTGAGGACCATATCGGAAAGAAAGGCTGCAGGGCCGGGGTATGTAAAAAGTTCATGACCTATCATATCCTTGCGGAGAAATGCGTGGGCTGCGGCGACTGCATGGATGCCTGCGACGAGGACGCGATCCTGGGAAAGGCGCGCTTCGTGCATGTGATTGAGCAGAGCGAATGTACACAGTGCGGCGCGTGTCTGGAAGCCTGTGACGAGGAGGCGGTGGTACGTGCCGGGGCGGTGAAGCCGCGGTGCCCGAGGAAGCCGGTTCCATGTAAAAAGAGATAGCCGTAAAGAGTATTGCCAGAAAATGGTAAGGGGCTGTCATGTAAAGAATAAAAAGAACCTGCAGCAGGCGATATCCCGCTGCCGGTTCTTTTTGTTACAGTTCACTGGCCAGTCAGCGAACAAATGTGGAGGTGAAACTGAAGCTGCGGGAGAGCTGTGTGCCCTCGGAGGAGACCCAGTGGTGGGGCTGCTGCATGTGGAGAGACTGCTGCGGTTTACGGCCTGACCGGCTGCGGACTGCAACAATAGTTGTTAGAAAAAATTTATATAAACCAGTCGGGGAATGGCACTGTGCGCCGTAATAATATCCTATAAGCAGGGCAACACCTCTGGGCGGCTGCTTCGTGCTGCTATGGATGAAAATAATATCCTATAAGCGGGGCAACACCACTTTGGCTGCATTGATGTAAAATATAGTGATGGAAAATCACAAAAAGCAGGCGGGATGAATACTCTGTTAAAAAGGTCTTTTTTATGAAATGGGTAAAAAATGCCGTCGGGTATTGGTGCGACGATATTCGAAATAAAAAATATCTTGGCCAAAACATCGGGATCGCTATTTTGGACACGGGAATCACACCGCATGCGGATCTTGCGGAAAATATCATTGGTTTTGGTGATTTTGTGAACGGCCGGAAAATCATATATGATGACAGCGGACATGGAACGCATGTGGCCGGGATCCTGGCAGGAACCGGAAAGATGTCAAATGGTGTTTATGCGGGGATGGCGCCGGAGGCTTCTATTTTGTCTGCAAAGGTGCTGGACGATTCGGGAAACGGAATGGTCGAATATGTGATGGAGGGAATCCATTGGGTGCTGGCGCAGCAGCAGAAGAAGAATATCCGGATCGTCAATATTTCCGTAGGAACCCAGCCGGGACTCGACCGGGCGGAGGAAGAGCGGCTCCTGGAAGGTGTGGAGGAACTGTGGGATGCCGGATTGGTAGTCGTAGTATCCGCGGGAAATTATGGACCTGGGCCGGGAACCGTGGCAGTGCCGGGGAGCAGCAGGAAGGTAATCACCGTAGGGGCGGTAGATCTGGCAGGAAAAAGAGGAAGAACAAGCAGAGGAAAATGGAATTACTCCGGCAGGGGACCGACGGAGGAATGTATCATGAAACCTGATGTGGTTGCGCCGGGAACCTTTATTACGAGCTGCAATGCGGATTACGGTTATCGCTTTCGAAAGCCTTATACGGTCAAAAGCGGAACTTCCATGGCTACGCCCGTCGTGTCCGGAGCCATTGCCTGCCTGCTGTCAAAATATCCGGATATGACAAATGTGGAGGTAAAACTGAAGCTGCGGGAGAGCTGTGTACCCTCGGAAGAGACCCAGGGGTGGGGGATGCTGCATGTGGAGAGACTTCTGCAGTTCACGGCCTGACCGGCCGTGGACTGCAGAGATTCAGATGCCAATTGCCTATGCGAGGATACCGAGAAATATTGCTGACGGAACCACCGTAGAATGCACTCAAACAGCTGGACATGCTCGATTGTCCCAAGGTCGAGATTGTAGCAGACAGCGGGTATTCCGCAGACAGCAACATGATAAGGATGATAAAGAATAGCTACCCGCTTATTATGCATATCCCGACAGACACAAAATGGACTCGTATATGTTCACATCTACTTCAGCTCGCTAAAAAAGCGGAGGAAGATATCAAGTTCAGGATGCAGTTAAAAACAATAATTTCGTTGTATCAGAAAAACACCGTATTTACATGGGATTGACAGGAGGATAAGCATATGAGATCATTAGAAAGCTACATGAACAAAGTATATACAAGATTTTTGATAGGAGACGTGCGGCATGATTCTCAGTGTAAGCAGAAGGACGGATATTCCGAATTACTATGCGGAGTGGTTTATCAATCGAATACGTGAAGGCTTTTTATATGTAAAAAATCCAATGAATGCGCATCAGATCAGCAAGATCCGGATTACGCCGGATGTGATCGACTGCATTGTGTTCTGGACAAAAAATCCGGTGGGGATCATGAAGTACCTGGATGAACTGAAAAGCTGTACATTCTATTTCCAGTTTACGCTTACCGGGTATGGGACGGATATCGAGCGAAATATCCCGGACAAAAAGAAAGTGATGATCCCGCGTTTTCAGGAGCTCGCCGGGCAGGTCGGAAAAGAGCGCGTGATCTGGAGGTATGATCCGATCCTGTTTACGGAGCGGTATACTGAGGAATATCACATCCGTGCGTTCCGCCAGATCGCGGAGAAGCTGAACGGGTACACGGAAAAATGTGTGATCAGCTTTGTAGATACCTATCGGAAGAACAAGATTTTTCTGTCAAAAGCAGCAGACAATGATAAATCTGATGCAGAGCTTACGGAATTTGCGGAAAAGCTCCGGAAGATTGCGGAAGAAAATGGAATGCAGACGGCAGCCTGCTCCGAGAAGATCGACCTGTCAGGCTGCGGGATCAGGCACAACTGCTGTATCGACAGAGAATTGATCGAGCGCCTGATCGGATGCAGCCTAAAGGTAAAAAAGGATAAAAATCAGAGGCTTGAATGCGGATGTGTCGAGAGTGTGGAGGTAGGAATGTACAATACCTGTGCCAATGGATGCGTATACTGCTACGCAACCTATGACACGCATTCTATGGAGGCCAATTGTAAGAATTACGATCCCGCCTCTCCTCTTTTGTGCGGAAGGGTCATGGACGGAGACAAAATATCGGAGCGCAAGATCAAGAGCCTGCGGGACGGACAGATTACATTGGCGGATATAGGAGGCGCATGATGATGGGGAGGTAAGGACAGATAAAATTTATATTTATGTCCGGCGGCAGTAGCTGATTCGGCAGTAACCTGGTATAATTAAGATGGCAAGTATAAAAAATAAGCTTGGAATAAGCCTTATCAATAAGAATGGAGGAGATGGCTTCAAAGATGACAAAAGGACTGATGAAAGGACTGTTGAAATAAATGGAACAAGTGGATTGTGTGGATTTGTAAATTGGATAGGACATTTGTGTTCGGATTTAGTAGGGTCAAATACAACACGTATTGAAGGAAGGAATTTACGGGGGACAGGGTTGTCGGTTCCTTTTTGAATGAAAAGGAAAGAACATTTTACCGAAATGTCTCCGCAGACATGGCAGACAGTACGGCGGCGGCACTGCGTTTTTTGTCAGATTTTCTCGGCAGATATTATGGGGAAAAAGGCAATCATACTTCTGGATGAATACGATACACCTATGCAGGAAGCTTATGCGGGAGGGTATTGGGATGAAATGGCGGAGTATATCCGGAGCCTGTTTAATGCATCATTTAAAACGAATCCCTTTTTAGAACGCGCAATCTTGACAGGGGTGACAAGAATCAGCAAGGAGTCCATTTTTTCTGACCTGAATAATCTGGAAGTAGTGACTACAACCTCAGAAAAATACGAGACGGCTTTTGGGTTTACGGAGGAAGAAGTATTTGCGGCATTGGATGAATACGGGCTGACGGACAGGAAGCGGGAGGTGAAAGAATGGTACGATGGCTTTACCTTTGGCAGCACGTCTGACATCTACAATCCATGGTCTGTCATCAATTACCTGGTGAAGAAAAAGATCGCGCCCTACTGGGCGAATACCAGTTCAAATCTTTTGGCAGGCAATCTGCTGAGGCAAAGCAGTAAAGAAAGGAAACAGGATTTTGAATGTCTGCTGCGCGGTGAATCAATCTGTGTGGAAATGGATGAGCAGATTGTGTATGATCAATTATCTGTCAAGAAAAACGCGCTCTGGAGCCTGTTGCTTGCCAGTGGGTATTTAAAAGTGAAGCGGACAGAATTTATAGAGCAAAAGGGGAGGCTTTATTATGAACTATGTCTGACCAATAAAGAAGTATGCCTCATGTTTGAAGACCTGATCCGTGACTGGTTTGCGGAAGAGGAGCATTACAATGATTTTATCAGGGCATTGCTTCTGGATGATGTAGATGCGATGAATACCTGCATGAATAAAGTAACCTTGTCTACATTTAGCTATTTTGACATGGGAAAAAAGGAATCAGGGGAAGAGCCGGAACGCTTGCCCACAGGGAAAGCGACCACTAAGAGTTTGGAAGAACCAAACTCAAGTGTCTGCTTTTATCATGGATTCGTACTTGGCCTGATGGTGGAACTTGCGGATAAATATACGCTCACATCCAACAGGGAGAGTGGTTTCGGAAGATATGACGTGATGCTGGAGCCAAAGAATCCGGATGATGACGCGGTTATATTGGAGTTCAAGGTAAAGAATAAAATTGAAAAAAGCCTTTCCGATACGGTAAAAGCGGCAATAGAACAGATTGACCGGAAGAATTATGCGGCAGTTCTCCTGGAAAAAGGGTTTCGGGAAGAGCAGATCAGGAAATATGGATTTGCTTTTGAGGGAAAAAGAGTGCAAATCGGCAAAAAAGACTCTGCGTGGGGAGCCAACGTCTGAATCGCTGCAGTTCATGGCCTAACGTTACAGTTCACTGGCCGGCCAGAGAACTTTAACGAATCCGGCCTATTTAAAGTTGCCTTACGGCAAGAGGCCGGATTCCAGCCCCAGTACGTACTGGCCTGTGACCGTGCAGCGTGGTGCACGGCCCAGGAGTGAACAGTAACGGCCTAACCGCTGTCGAAGGAGGGGCGGCTATATTTTGGTGGCATTATGCGTGATTTTGTGATAAAATTGTCTGTGGTTAAATTTTGCCGAAGATTTTTCAGAAAAAACTGTGAAAATAGGTATGAGGAGGTATAAACAAATGGCATGGTATGATGAAGCAGTATTTTATCACATTTATCCATTGGGGCTTACGAATGCACCGAAGCAGAATCCGTACGGAGAACCGGAGCATCGTTTGAACACGCTGATTCCCTGGGTTGCTCACATCAGGGAGATTGGGTGCAATGCGCTTTACATCGGCCCTCTTTTTGAATCCGTAGGACACGGATATGAAACTACGGACTATAAAAAGTTGGACAGCCGTCTTGGAACCAATGAAGACCTGACCGGCTTCGTGGCGGAATGCCACCGGCAGGGGATCAAGGTGATTCTGGACGGGGTATTTAACCATACCGGGCGTGACTTTTTCGCATTTCAGGACATCAGGAAGAATCGGGAGAATTCTGCTTATAAGGACTGGTACTGCAATGTAAATTTCTGGGGAAATAATTCCTTTAACGACGGGTTTTCCTATGAGAACTGGGGAGGCTACGACCTTCTTGTGAAGTTAAATCAGCACAATCCGGCGGTCAGGGATTATATCTGCGATGTAATCCGCTTCTGGGTCAGCGAATTTGACATTGACGGAATCCGCCTTGACGCGGCAGATGTCCTGGATTTCGGCTACATGCAGGCGCTCCGCCATACGGCAAATGAAGTAAAGCCTGACTTCTGGCTGATGGGCGAGGTGATCCACGGGGATTATACCCGCTGGGTCAATGGAGACACTCTGCATTCCGTCACTAACTACAATCTGCACAAGGCGCTTTATTCCGGACATAATGACCACAATTATTTTGAGATCGCGCATACGGTAAAGCGGCTGTACGGCATGGGAGGCAACCGCCCGGACGGCCTGAAGCTTTACAATTTTGTGGACAATCATGACGTAGAGAGAATCTATACCAGATTGAACAACAAAGCACATTTTGCGCCGGTTCATATTCTGCTCTATACATTGCCGGGCGTTCCTTCTGTTTATTATGGTTCCGAATTTGGAATCGAGGGAAGAAAGGAACGATTTTCCGATGATTCTCTGCGTCCGGCGTTAAACCTGTCTGACTTTGCGGATGCGGTGAAGAAGAATTCCTTCACCCGCCTGATCGCTGCATTGGGGAAAACAAGGCAGAATACTCCGGCACTTTCCTACGGAGAGTATAATGAACTGCTGTTAACAAACCGGCAGTATGCATTTTCCAGAAATTATAATGGGCAGTCCGTAGTAGTTACGGTGAATAACGATGACAGTGATTACACGATGACGGTCCCGGCCGGAAATGTAGCGGAATACGTGGGCGCTTTGTCAGGAGAAAGGGTGTCCGTAAACGGCGGAAGGATTACGGTGAATGTAAAAGCAAATTCAGGGGATATCTGGATTCCGGTATCCGAAGATGCTGCGGACACCGTGCAGGATGTGGGCTTTTCCGGTCTCGATGTGAAGGATGCCGCCGCAGAAGCACTGCGGCCGGAAACGAAAGCAGAAGAAGTGACAGAGAAAAAGGCGGAAGAGGGGAACGCAGCAAGGAAAAAAGCGAAAGAGGAGAACGCAGCAGAGAAAAAAGCAGGAGAAGTGAAGGCAACAGAGAGAAAGGCGGCTGAAGACACTGCATCAGAGATAAAAGATCCGGAAAAGGAAGCGGTATCTGAGAAAGCTGCTGAACAGGAAGAAGAAAAGCCTGCTGAAAGGAAAACGTCAGACAAGGCTACCGCAGGAAAACCGGAGGTATCTGCAGCCGGCAGTACATCCATCGCGGACGCGGCATATGAGGAAGCGTTTGAAAAGGGTAAGATTGCCGGTCTGCAGGAAGCTATTCTTGCGATTATGGGAAAGAATGGCCCGATCACAGATCAGATGCGCAGAGATGTTATGGACAATGTATACCATGATTCCCTGATTAACTGGATCAAGAGTTTTCGTTGAGTTTATCCATAATAGTCTATATATAGTTACTGTTCACGGTGCCTTGCACCATGCTGCAAGGCATCCGGCCAGTAAAGCTGCGGTTTGAGGCATCCAGCCCGCCTACACTCCGTTTCGGTCCGTCCTGAGCAAGCGCCACTGGCGCTTAGGACCGCCGTCAGGCGACTTTTCAATGGGCTGGATGCGTTACAGTCCGCGGCCGGTTAGGCCGTGAACTGTAACTATAGATAAGTTCTGCAAGGGAAAGCAAATTGCTTTCCCTTGTTCGCTGTCCGGAAGTTGATGCCATAAAAATGATAGAGGTTTCCGGCACGAATCTTCGAAGAATTATCTCAGCAATGAAAATGGACTTTTGACGGTGAATCATAGATAAACGACATGCTTGGCCTGGTCATGGTTTGACCTGTAATTTATGTCCATAAAACTATACAACAGGAATCTCGGGTTGCTCTTTCTCTCAAAATGTTTATAATGTACATATAGTCAGACAGAAAATCAGACGGGACGGCCGGCTTTTCCGATCATAATGCTGCATGCAGGAAAGCTGTCGTTTTCCGTATAAAGTATCACGATAAAAGGAGGAAAGGGCGCATGATTCTAAAGGGGAAGATCGCTGCGTGGTTCTGGCTGCTTCTGGCAGGCGTAAATATTGCGCTGCTCTATGGCTTTTTTACGGAAGATCTGTCAGGAGGTGACGGGATGGCCTTGTTGTTTACCTTTGTTGGCATCAATATGATTTTCATTCCCATGGTAATCAAAAATTATGTGGAGATTGACGGAGACAAACTGATCTTTGTATTAGGATTCTGCCGGGATTCCATGAAGATCGAAGACATTACGGAAGTGTACAAAACGCATAACCCGATTGCTGCAGGCGCACTGTCGCTGGATCGGATTGTCATAAAAGGGAGAAGGAAGGAGTGGATGATTTCCGTATGTGACAAAGAGAAACTGTTCCATGAATTAAAAAGAAGGAATCCTGTAATTCAGATTCGACGTTGACACTTTTGGGCGGGATAAGAAAGTTTGAGCTACGTATTGTTCACGGTGCCGGTGAAATTGTGAACCGTAACATATCTGCTGTTATGAGGAGGGATGGGATGTATCGGATTGCCATATGCGATGATGACATACAGATGCGCAGATTTTTGCGCTCGTCCATTGAAAGTGCGGGGATCGCCTGCGCCGTGGAGGAATTTTCGAATGGGGCGGAGCTGCTCCGGAACTACCAGGAATATGATATCCTGTTCCTGGATATAGACATGCCTGTGGTAAATGGGATCGAGGCGGCAAAGAGACTGCGCCGGAAAGACAGGAAAGTGAAGATCATCTATGTCACAGGTTATCAGGATTATATGCAGCGTTCCTTTGACGTCCATCCATTTTCTTTCCTTTTAAAGCCTGTGCGGAAGGAAATGATCGTAAAGCAGCTGCGGGAGGCGCTTTTATACGGCCGGGAGGAAGAGCGGGCGGCTACGCTGCGGCTGGGGACAACGGAAGGAATGGAGGAGATTGCTGTCCCGGATCTCTATTATCTGGAATACCAGAGCCGGAAGCTGCGCCTTGTGATGAAACAGGGAGAATGTATGATTCGTGGAAAGATCTCGGAGTTCTCCGAAAAGCTCATTCCCTATGGCTTTGCTTCTCCCCACAAGAGTTTTGTGGTGAACCTGCAACATGTAAAGTCAATCCGGGGGTACGACATTTTTATGATGAATGGGGACAGGATCCCGCTGTCCCAGAAACGTTCGGCAGAATTCCGCGGCCTTCTGGGAAAATATCAGGCGGACAGAATATAAATCAGTGTAAAATGATATAAATACCGACGGAAGGTATTGTGAAAAGGAAAAGAAGGGAGGGGAAAGAAATGAGCTGGGCAGAAGCCAGTATGTGGAATGGAATTCTTGTTGTGATGGAGACAATTGTGCTGACTCTGTGTACCTGGTTTTTCCAGAACCATACGGAGCAAAATGTGGACGGGAAAAGGAAATATCGCCTAAGCGCAGCCTTTTTGTATTGGGCCGGACTGACAGGAATAGAATTAAGTATGCAAAATAACCGGTATCTTATTGTCATCTTGCTGGTGTATATGGTTTTTATGACCGCGGCAACAGGGAGATGGCTGTACAACCACAGCAGTATGTACGGATTCTACTATTTTCTGTTTGCACTGACACTGGTTGTTGCCCAGATTTTTGTATTTTATATCGTATTTGCGTATATAAGCTCTAAATGGGGGATATGGGTCTTTGATTATGCTTCGGCAAATATGGCATTGATCATAAAGCAATTCACAGAGATTCTCCTGACCGGAGTCTGGGTGGTGCTGCTCAACCGCAGGAAGTATGAAAATGTGAAAGGCATTCGGTTCGCGGGACTTTTTCTGCCGCCCGCGGTCAGCGTCTTTATCATCTTTTCCCTGATTTATATCGGAGATGTATTTATGCAGTTGTCCGGCCCGGCTCTGATTATTCTCGATATTTTATTCCTGGTGCTTATGAATCTCTATATCTGGTATTTATTTTCTTACCAGTCAAAAAATGAGAAGCTCAAAGCTGAGCTGGAGCTGTGGAAGAAGCAGAGCGAGATGCAATATCAGTATTATGAAAAGGTGGAGCAAAACTACAGGTCATCTCGTAAAATGATCCATGATATAAGAAATCATCTGCAGGCAATCGAGGCGCTTCAGGAGCAGGATGCGGCACAAGGGAAAGAGTATGTAAGAAATATGCATCAGATGTTGGACAGCCTTGGCAGTGTAAATTATACGGACAACAGGATGCTGAACATCATATTGAATGACAAGGCGGAGGAAGCGGAAAAAAGCGAGATTGAAATGGTGATCCGGATTGGAGAGATTCATCTGGAGCATGTCAGAGATATGGACATCACTACGATATTCGCCAATCTGCTGGATAACGCGCTGGAGGCGGCGGAACAGGCGGAGGGGAAACGGATGATCCAGGTGAGGGCGGATACCTTCCATGACTTTGTGGCAGTCAAGATCCGTAATTCGATGAAATGTGCGGATACGGCAACAGCGGGAGAAACAGGGGAAGACGCGGATTACCAGGAATCCTGGAATGTGGAAGCATGGAATCAGAAAAAAGGGAAAGGCAGGAAGCTCCACATGGGGATCGGACTGGAAAATGTACGTCACACGCTGGAAAAGTACGGCGGAGGGATGATGACAGAAGCGGCGGGGGATGAGTTTACCGTGAGTATTACGATACCGGGAAAAGGCGATGCCTGAAAAATTGTTTGTCTAATGAATTTTGTTCAAAGAAAGGCAGTCTAAGTAATCTATGAAAACAAAGATAAGGAGTTGTAGAAAAATAAGTGATACAGATTGCGCAGGATATTTCTTCGGATGTGCAGGGCAAAAAACGCAGGCGTAGCGGGCCTTGCCCTAAGGGGGACCATGCGTAGCATGGTGGATTCCTTACGGCTACGTCGAGGCTTTTTGACCTGTGCAGCCGGAGAAATAGACAAGCCAAGATGTGTCAGTTATTTTTCTACAACTCCTAAGGAGAAGAGGAGCTATGAAGAAGAGGAAAACGAGGAATATTGCAGGGATGTTGCTGCTGGCATTTTTGCTTTCAGGGTGTGCGCAGACCCATAAGCTTTCGGAAAAATTTGACGAGGCGGAGGTGAAAGTGGCTGCCGAAGAAGTGATCGAAGCCTTGAACAACGGAGAGGTAGATACACTGGTGGAGGAAGACTGGAATGCCACGATGAAGAGCGCTCTGGACGCGGAGAGTGTCAAGACCCAGATCTTGCCGATTATAGAAGAACTGGGGGAGTTCGAAGGATTTGACCAAGAGGCGGTTACGGGAGGAAAAGATCCCGATACGGAACAGGAATTTGCGGTTGCGGTGGTAAAGGCGAAGTACGAAAAACGAAAGGCACAGTTTACGATTTCATTTGATGAAGATATGAAGGTGGGCGGATTCTATATCAAGTGAATCCTTGTAGCTGTTCGAAAACCTTGTGAATCTTTTTATAGAAGAATTGGTAGAAGAAACGGAAAAGGAAGGATTTTATGGATGACATCATAAGATTTTCTTGTGTGGGAGTGAGCATTATTTTCTGGATAATGGCAGTTTTATTTGCGGTATTAAAGGAGAAAGGGGCAATTTTGATCGCCGGATTCAATACGATGCCGAAAGAACAGAGGAAACAGTATGACAAAGCGCGGATGAGCAGAGATATGCGCAATTCATTTGTCCTGTGGGCGGTTATTCTGGATGTGGGCGCAGCCTTGTCTTATATATTTACATCCAGGAATTTGGCGATCATATCCATGATTATATGGCTGATCGTATTCTTCCGGGAAGTGCATCTGGATGAGGAGAAGGCATTTGGAAAGTATCGGTTGAAATAGACGGTCAAGTAGACATGACTGTTCATTAGGATCTCCGTAAGGCGACTTTTTAATTTGCAGAATCCTCTATTTACAGACAATGGGCGCAATGCTAAAATAGTTACAGGGTAGTGGTTTGCCGATACCCTGTAACTCAGGCCATCTTTTTTTACTAGCGGCCGATGAAATCTGGCGCGCAGTATAAATCGTCACAGTTTTTGGCAGGAAAGGAAGAAATAAATGCAGCGTTATTTTAACACGGAGGGACTGTGCATTCCAGGCAGGCATTATATGGTAGACCTGCATGACAGGCTGGAGCGGATCAAAAGCCGCTATGTGGACCGTGGCAGTTATTTTGTTATAAATCGCGGCAGGCAGTATGGAAAAACGACAACTCTGCGGGCTTTGGCAGATTATTTGAAAACAGAATATCTGGTTGTTTCCATGGATTTCCAGATGATTTCAACAAAGAATTTTGAGAATGAAGTGAGATTTTCGAAAACCTTTGCGAAAATGTTTATTTCTTCATTTGGCCATACGGATGTTGAAGATTTAGAAAAATTGTTACTACCTGTATCTGATTTTATACGGACGGAAGAAAATGACAGTCTGGATCAATTGTTTGCATGTATAAGTGAAGTATGTGCGAAGGCGTCAAAGCCAATCGTTCTGCTCATTGACGAAGTGGATCAGGCAAGCAATCATCAGGTATTTATTGACTTTCTTGCTTTGCTCAGGGGATATTATCTGAATCGGGAGAATATGTCTGCTTTCCATTCCGTAATTCTTGCGGGCGTATATGATATCAAAAATCTGAAATTAAAAATGCGGCCGGAAGAAGAACACAAATATAACAGTCCATGGAATATTGCCGCAAAATTCAATATGGATATGAGTTTTTCATCAGTTCAGATCGCGTCTATGCTGCAGGAGTATGAGAAGGAACATCATGTGGGGATGGATGTGGAGAATGTGGCGGAAGAAATTTTTCAATATACTTCAGGTTATCCATATCTTGTTTCAAATATTTGTAAGAGATTGGATGAAGAGCTTTCCGAAAGTAAGGAGTTTGAGAAGAAATCAGATGTATGGACAGACAGGGGGGTTATGGAAGCGGTAAAAAATATGCTGAATGAACGGATCCCTCTTTTTGAAAGTATGACCAGGCAGCTGACAGAATATCCGGAAATAAAGCGTATCATACATGCCGTTTTATTTGAGGGAAGAAGAATCACATATAATATAGACAATCCGATGATCAGCCTTGCGTCTATGTTCGGATATATTGTGAATAACGCAGGTGCAATACAGATATCAAACCGCATTTTTGAAATGTGTTTGTATAATCTGTTTTTGTCTGAGGATGAGCTTGCAAGTGCAATCAGCGACGAGGCTCAGAGAGATCAAAGCCAGTTTATTCAAAATGGCAGGCTCAATATGGAACTGGTGCTGGAAAAATTCGTCTTATATTATGGGGATATCTACCGTGGCAGTGATATGAAATTTCTGGAGGAATATGGAAGGAAAATATTTCTGCTGTATTTGAAACCGATTATTAACGGTACGGGAAACTACTATATTGAAGCGCAGACGAGGGACGCCAAAAGGACGGATGTAATCGTAGATTATCTGGGTGAGCAGTTCATAATTGAACTGAAAATCTGGAGAGGCAGTGAGTATCACGAAAGAGGAGAAAGGCAGCTGACAGAGTATCTTGATTTTTATCATCTCAAGAAGGGTTATATGCTCAGCTTCAATTTTAATAAAAATAAGAAAACAGGAATTCATGAGATTCAGATTGATAACAGAACAATTTTAGAAGCGGTGGTCTGATTATAAAATCTCTAGTACAGCGTTTCCTTGATCCCCATATACTTAGTGCTTACTATTTTTGTCAGCGCAAGGCGGAGGAAGGAGGCAATGCGGTGGCATTGTTGACTGACGACAACGCGGCGATGGCGGAAATAGTAAGTACTAAGTATATGAGGGAGTAAGAAACGCTGTACTAGCTGTGCGGTTGGATGATCGAAAGATCGCAACCGCGCAGCTTGAAAAATCTTGCATAATACCGGCAGAACCTTTATAATAAGAAGGCAGATTTTAGAGATAAAGAGGTACATGAAGATGATAAGAATAGGTATTTTAGGTTACGGCAATCTGGGCAGGGGTGTGGAATGTGCCGTGAAGCAGAATCCGGACATGGAACTTGCGGCAGTATTTACACGCAGGAATCCGGCCGATGTGAAGATTTTGACAGAGAGTGTTCCTGTATGCGCGATATCTGACGTGCCGAAGTGGAAGGACAAGATTGATGTCCTGATCCTGTGCGGAGGAAGTGCTACGGATCTGCCCGAGCAGACACCGGTGTATGCGGAGCTTTTTCATGTGGTGGACAGCTTTGATACGCACGCGAGGATTCCGGAGCATTTTGCTCATGTAGACGCGGCCGCGAAAAAGGGCGGCAAGGTGGGAATTATCTCCGTAGGCTGGGACCCGGGGATGTTCTCCCTCAACAGACTGTACGCGAACGCGATACTTCCCCAGGGGAAGGACTATACCTTCTGGGGCAGGGGAGTCAGCCAGGGGCATTCCGATGCCATCCGCAGAGTGGAGGGCGTGAAGGACGCGAGGCAGTATACGGTTCCCGTAGAGGCCGCCCTGGAAGCGGTGAGAGGGGGAGAGAACCCGGATCTGACCACCAGGCAGAAGCATACGAGAGAGTGCTTTGTAGTATTGAAAGACGGGGCGGACGCGGCGAAGGTAGAGGAAGAGATCAAGACCATGCCGAATTATTTTGCGGATTACGACACGACGGTACACTTTATCAGCCAGGAGGAGCTGGATCAGAACCACAAGGGGATTCCTCACGGCGGATTTGTGATCCGGAGCGGGCATACGGGATGGAACGGTGAGAACAGCCATCTGATCGAATACAGCCTGAAGCTGGACTCCAATCCGGAATTTACGGCCTGTGTGCTTGCCGCATACGCAAGAGCGGCGTACCGGCTTGGGCAGGAGGGCGTGACCGGATGTAAGACCGTATTTGATATTGCCCCGGCATACTTAAGCCCGAAGGACGGGGCGGAATTGAGGGCGGCGTTGCTGTAGAAAAGGGACGGAAAACAGAGAGGACAGAAAAGGAGGAGAAAATAATGACAATTGAACGTGTAGAAAACATGGCCGGCGGAGAAGGACATGTGATCATCAAAAAAATCCTGGGAGAAAAGGAACTGAATGGAAAATGCAGGCTTTACGCGGAGGTGACATTGGAGAAGGGATGCTCTCTGGGATATCATGAGCATCACAATGAGAGTGAGACCTATTATATCCTGTCCGGGGAAGGGGAATACAACGATAACGGAACGGCACGCCCGGTAAAAGCGGGGGATGTGACATTTACACCGGATAACTGCGGACATGGGCTGAAAAATACGGGATTGGAAGATCTGGTCTTCATGGCTTTGATCATACTGGATTAAAAAGGCATCTGTTTTCATGGCTGCCGCACATCTTTCTGAGTGCGGCAGCCTTGTTCATGACAATCGAATCCTCGCGAAGCGTGGATTCGATTTGTTTGTGTAACAATTCAGAGCCACAGGAAAATAACCTGGGCAGATTGCACAGGAGCCTTCACGGTGGTTTCTCACAGGCTGTATTTCCGGAACAGGCAGGATATGACGCCTGCGGCACACAGACCGAAGAGGACATTGTGCATGGAGCCGAATACATCCAAGGCTCCCTTGATGCCCCGTAGGAATTCATAACGTTCCGGGATCCAGTTATTGACCCAGAAGGAACCGTAGGAGCAGATGTAAATAAAAAAGAAAGAGAACATCCCGCGTCCGACGTCTTCTTTATAAAATCCGGTTTCATCATGGACGCGGACTCTCGTCATGGCCCAGAGCGCGGAGAACAGCTCGAACAATATGAAAAACGCGGCTATGGCAAAATAAGACGCCAGTATCAGTGTGTAATTCCGAGAGATGACCGCGCTTTCAATATCACCATAGGGTGCGCTTCCCCGGAGAAAGTTGTAAGCCAGGAAACCGGTGATCACCAGGATCAGGATCACGGACAGGTTCCGGACGATAGAACGGGAAATTCGATAGGCGGTTCTGCCTCCTTTCTGGATCGGAGCGGCAATCGGCGTCTGTCCGCCCCGCTTCTGCCTGGAGCGGGAGCGCGGAACCGGCTCCCTGTAATCCCCGCGGCGGTCATACTCCCGCCCATTTCCCGAACGGTCATACTCCCGCCTGCCTCTTGAGCGGCCATATTCCCGTGCGCTTCCCGGCCGGTCATAAAATTCGTCCCGGTCGTAATCATCCGGATCATAAAATCTGTCATCGTCATAATCGTCCGGGTCATAAAATCTGTCATCGCCGTGATCGTCCGGGTCATAGAATCTGTCATCGCCGTAATCATCCGCATCATAATATCCGTCATACCCGTCATCCGGATCTTCGATGGATAAGTCGTAAGGATTATGGTTTTGGCCCGCACGGCGCATGGGCTGGGTTATCGTATCCGGGTCCGCACTGCTCAAATAGCCGCTGTCATTTCCAGGGTCTACTTTATATCTGGAAGAAATGTCTTCTTCATAAGTAACTTCGAAATCATCGCTGAAATCATAAGCATCTTTTTTGGAAGAACGCATAGAATCACTCCTTTCGTAATGAAATCTATACTATAACTTTTTGCGGCCGAAAACAAGAGTTCTTTTATAAATTTTTAGTGACCGCTCTGAGATCTGATGTTCAGAGCAGTTATCATTTCATTCTTTAGGGGCGAAATGTTATTTTTTTCTTCCATGCGCCATTGACCTGAAAGAATGTTAGACGTATAATAAAAATGCGGACAAAAATGTAAAAGAACGAATGTTTGCTAAAAAATAAAAAAGGAGTAAGATTATGGCAATTTTAGTAGCAGGAGGAGCAGGATATATCGGAAGTCATACCTGTGTGGAGCTTTTGAACCGGGGATATGAAGTGGTAGTTATTGACAATCTGTACAATTCCAGTGAAGTCGCTTTAGAACGTGTAAAGGAGATTACAGGAAAGTCATTAAAATTTTATAAAGGAGATATTCTGAGCCGGGATGACCTGGAAAAGATTTTTAATAATGAAGAGATCGAAGCGGTAATCAACTTTGCAGGGCTGAAAGCGGTCGGAGAGTCGGTTGCAAAGCCGTGGGAATATTATCACAACAATATCAGCGGCACGCTGATCCTGTGTGATGTGATGCGTAAGCATGGCTGCAAGAATATGATCTTCAGTTCGTCCGCGACAGTATACGGAGACCCCGCCGAGATTCCGATTACTGAAAAGTGTCCGAAGGGACAGATCACCAACCCATACGGACAGACCAAGGGGATGCTGGAACAGATTCTGACCGACCTGCACACAGGGGATCCGGAGTGGAATGTCATGCTGCTTCGTTATTTCAACCCCATTGGAGCTCATGAGTCGGGAAGGATCGGAGAGGATCCGAAGGGGATTCCGAACAATCTGGTTCCCTATATTGCCCAGGTTGCTGTCGGCAAGCTGAAATGTCTGGGAGTATTTGGAGACGATTATGATACACCGGACGGAACCGGAGTCCGTGATTATATCCATGTCGTAGATCTGGCTGTCGGACATGTGAAGGCCATCGAGAAAATGAGGACAGAAGAAGGCAAGGGTGTCCATATCTACAATCTTGGCACAGGCGTAGGGTACAGCGTACTGGATGTAGTTAAGGCATATGAAAAGGCTTGCGGCAAGGAGATTCCATATGAGATCAAGCCGCGCCGGGCAGGAGATATCGCAATGTGCTACTGTGACGCGACAAAGGCAAAGGAAGAACTGGGCTGGATCGCAAAACGTGGCGTCGAAGAGATGTGTGCGGATTCCTGGAGATGGCAGTCTCATAATCCGGACGGATATAGAAGCTGATCGCTGCATGCCACATTCCGGCCGATCACCGCACGGATTGGCCGGGAGGATCAATATAAAAGTAAGGAGGGTTTGTAATTATGGAAGACCAGGGATATGAAGGCCAAATGATAGAGCGCATCGTACGGCTGCTTCGTGTATTAAAAGAGAAAGGAATTGAAGTGGAACAGGTGCTCTCTGGTGATTGGTCGACAGAGCAGCTCTCTTCGGAAGAGATAAAAGATTTTCAGGAAGCGTATGTCATTCTCAAGTTTATGGAGGAGATTCCCGGGGGATTCCTGATTTATTATGCGGACGGCAATAATGAGATTATTTATGTAAACAAGGGAGTGCTGCGGCTCTTCCGGTGTGGGTCGATGAAGGAGTTCGAGGAACTTACGGGAAATTCTTTCCGCGGTGTTGTCTGTCCGGAGGATCTGGATGAGGTGGAAAGGAGTATTGAACAGCAGATTGCCGGACAAAATCATGAGATGGACTACGTAGAGTATCGTATCCGCCGCAAGGATGGTACGACTCACTGGGTGGAGGACTATGGTCATTATGTCCGCGGAGGAGAAAGCAGGGATGTCTTCTATGTATTTCTGGGAGAGTCTACGGAAAAAAGAAGCAAGCAGCAGATGGAGCAGAAGCGGGCGCTGGCGGAGGCTCTGGAGAAAGCAAGGCTGGCCGTAAAGGCAAAGAACACGTTCCTGTCTCATATTTCTCATGATATGCGTACACCGCTCAACGCGATTTTCGGCTTTGCGGCTTTGGCGAAGAGCAGTCTGCAGGAGAGGGATCTGAACTCGGCAAATGAATATCTGGAACAGGTGGAGACCGCCGGTCATCAGCTGTTGGATATGATCACGCAGGTCCTCTATGTTTCGGAGCTTCGCAGCGCGGCAGGTCCGGCAGAGGTGGAGTGCGACCTGTGTGAGACGGTGCAGGAGACCTATGATTTCCTTCTGCCGCAGGCGAAGGAGAAGGATATTTCCTTTATTCTGGATTGCGGCAGCGTAATACACAGCGGGATCTATGCGGATCAGGAGAATCTCCGGCAGCTGGTGCTGAGCCTGGCCAACAATGCCGTAACGTATACAAAGCCTGGCGGAAAGGTGGTCATCCGGCTCACCGAGAAGGAAGAACTGCCTGACAGCTATGCGGTCTATTGTCTTGTGGTGGAAGACAACGGGATCGGGATCGGCAAGGAATTTCTGGACAGCATATTCGAACCCTTCAGCCGGGAGAAGAACTCTACACTCAGCGGTGTACACGGCATAGGACTGGGCCTGACGATCGTGAAAAGCATTGTGGATATCATGCATGGGAGCATCGAAGTGGACAGCTCCGTGAATAAGGGCAGCAAGTTTACCGTGAATCTGGTATTCCGTTTCCAGCCGCTTCCTGACGCGCAGGACGAAGATGTTTCTGTCAGTACGAACCTGCGGATTCTGCTGGTAGAGGACAATGAGATCAATCGGGAAATCGAGACAGAGCTTCTGAAACGGATGGGCTTTCTGATCGACCCGGTGGAAAACGGGAAGATCGCTCTTGAGAGGGTACAAAGCTCGGCACCCGGCGATTATGATCTGATCATTATGGATCTTCAGATGCCGGTAATGGATGGATGGCAGGCATCCGCCGCGATCCGGGAGCTGCCGGATCCAACTTTATCAAAGATTCCGATCGTTGCGCTGTCAGCGAATATTCTGATCAGTGACCGGCGCAGAGCTATGGAGAGCGGTATAGATTTTTTCCTCTCCAAACCATTAGATTTTCAGGTTCTGCTGGAAACGATCGAAAAAATCAAGAATCGAGACAAGACCTGACAGCAATTTTGGATTTTTTTTCGAAAGCATTGTATTCTTGTGCTATATTTTGTATAATACAAAATGTATGGCATAGAATACATACGATTTCTGGGAGCGGAGGTTCGCCTAAAGAATACTCCGCGAGTTAAAAATATGAAGGCGAGTGTTAATGAAAGCAAGGAAAACAGTAAAGGAGAAAAGAAATTTTTGGACAGCGGTTCTGGCAGTCTTATGCGTTGTCATTCTGATTGGCTGCGGAGTGGGATATGTAGTCTCACTGCGCAGTGATCTGATGGAACAGACGATATCAGATGTCCTGGCCGTAACACAGCAGCAGCAACAGGCATTTGATACTTTTATCTCGGGGGATAGAGAGAGGCTGCACAGCTTTGCTACATATTTTTCTCAGGCTGATTCCAGGGACGAGGAGGGAATTCAGGAAAAGTTAAAAGCATTTTCAGAGGTAGATGCCAATTATACGGTGGTTAATCTCGAGAACGGCAATTTTTACAACAGCAGGTCGGACGAGACCTACCGGATGGATGGAGAAGTGCTGGAGTTCTACCGTGCTCTGGACGGCGCGGATGTACGCGATCCGTATGTGAGCTTGTATTCGGAAAAGCTGGAGTTTGGTTATTATGAGCGTTTTGTCTTTGAGGACGGCGTGCCTGGCCTGTTTCAGAAAGGATATGACTGCTCCAGGGTGTCTGAGGAATTTTCGCTTTCTTTTTATGACGGCCAGGGACTGGGATATGTTGTGACCCAAAACGGTGATGTCCTGCTGCGGTCGGTGGGAAAGAGCGGAGACTATTCTTTTGACAACATTTTTGATCTGCTCACGGAGAACAGCAGCAATCAGCTGAATATTGACAGCTTTATTCAGAAACTGGAGTCTAAGGAGGCCGGTACGGTCGTGCTTGATGCGGGAGAGGGAAAATACATATACTCTTATGTTCCCGTGCAAAATGCAGAAGACTGGTATCTTATTTCCATCGTGCCGCTATCCGCGGTCATGGAGGAAGCAGACGCGATTATCCGGAATTCACAGGCAACATTTTTGATCCTGCTGATCATATTGCTGGTATTTATGACGTTCCTTTTCGTGATCTGGTTCAGCCATAAGGAGATCAAGGAAAAGGATTATGAGATTGAATACCGGAAGCAGCAGTTTGACATCTTGTCAACATATCTGTCCAACAATACCGATGACGTATACGTTATGCTCAACGCGGACGGGTTCAGGGCGGAATATGTAAGTTCTAATATAGAGAGGGTACTGGGCGTTTCCAGGAAAGCGGTCATGGAGGATATCACTGCCTTCGGGCATGCGAAGTATACTTCCGGAGAGGAGATCAGCTTCGAGAGGCTGAAGAAACTGAAGCCCGGAGATTCCATCAGGACCGTACTGTGCGAGCGTGTTCACAAGACGAGTGGGGAACATAAATGGTTCAGGGAGTCCGTATATTGCGTGTCTTTGCATGGAGAGAGCAAGATTATGGCTTATCTTTCGGATCGGACCAAGGAGCGCAGGACACAGGATACGTTATCCCAGGCTCTGGATATGGCTCAGGTAGCCAATAAGGCAAAGACAGCCTTCCTGGGGAATGTCAGCCACGATATCCGGACTCCGATGAATGCGATTATGGGACTCGTGACCCTTCTTGAGCAGGAAGCGGATAATCCGGAGCGCGTATTGGAATATACCCAGCGGATCAACGCCGCGAGCCAGCATTTGCTGGGATTGATCAATGATGTTCTGGATATGAATAAGATTGAGGGCGGCGGCATGGCGCTGAATATTACTGAAATAAATATGTCGGAGCTGATCGATGAACTGAACGTTATGATTCGTCCTCAGACGAAGATGAAAAAGCAGTCGTTCAAGATCTTCGCGTCCTCCTTTAACTATGAACATCTTCTTGGGGATAAGCTGCGTCTGAATCAGATTCTGATTAATATTTTGTCAAACGCGGTGAAGTACACGCCGGATGGCGGCACCATTGAAATGCATGTAAATGAGCTGCCCCAGATTATGAACGAGTATAGCCGGATTCAATTTGTTATCCGGGATAACGGACAGGGAATGTCTGAGGAATATTTAAAAGTGATCTTTAATCCCTTTACAAGGGAGCAGAATTCAACGACCAACAAGATCCAGGGGACAGGTTTGGGAATGGCGATTACTAAGAGCCTGGTAGACCTGATGGGAGGCTCACTCAAAGTGGAAAGCGCGGTCGGGAAAGGTTCTGTTTTTACACTGGAATTGGAGCTGCGTATAGAAGAAGCGCAGGATGATTCCGGATTTTGGAAGAAAAACAGAGTGGAACGCATGATTGTGGCTGACGATGACGAGTATACCTGCCGCAATATCGTGCAGGCCATGGCTGATACAGGTGTGGAAATCGAATACACCACAAGCGGCAAGGAAGTTGTGGAGATGATGCGTAATGCAAGGGAGAACGGGCACCCGTATGACCTGCTTCTGCTGGATTGGAAAATGCCGGACCTGAACGGCCTTGATGCGGCGCGCCTGATCCGGAAAAATTATCCGGAACGGATTCCGATCCTGTTCTTCACTTCCTATGACTGGAGTGAAATTGAGCAGGAGGCCCTGGAGGTAGGAGTTGACCATTTTCTGCCGAAGCCTTTCTTTATGTATAGTTTTAAAGAAGCAATTAAGCGGGTGATGAACGGCAAAAAAAACGGTAGGGAATCCGTCAAAAAAGAGAAAGAAAAGAGTGTTGTGGAAGGAAAGCATATCCTGATTGTAGATGATATTGAGGTCAACCGGATGATTCTGGTCAAGATTCTGGAAAGTCTGGGAGCGTTCTGCGATACGGCGGAAAACGGAAAAGAGGCTGCGGAGCGGTTTGTGAAATCTGCCCCGGGCGAATATGATATCATCCTGATGGATGTGCAGATGCCTGTTATGAATGGATATGAGGCGACGAAAGCAATTCGTGCCAGCAGCCATCCGGAAGCGGAAGCAATCGCGATCATTGCCATGACTGCCAATGCGTTTGTGGATGATGTGAAAGAGGCGCTGGATTCCGGCATGGATGCCCATGTTTCGAAACCGGTTGTTCTGCAGCAGTTAAAGACTACACTCCAGGAAGTACTGGAGAGGAAAGGACAGTAGATGTCCTTCACGGTGAGAAAGGAGTTATTTGGATGGAATTTATGGATGAACTGGAAAGTTTAGGTGTAGACGTGAACGAGGGAATGGATCGTGTGATGGGGGATGAGTCCCTGTATACGATGATGCTTGGCATGTTTGTAGATACGGTCAGGAGTTCTCCGATCAGGCCGGAGGATTTTGAAAGCGGAGATATCAGTGAATTGACAGAGCGGGTGCATACCTTGAAAGGAACTACAGGCAACTTGTCAATTCTTCCGCTTTTTACACGTTATACGGAGATGCTGGGATTACTGCGCGGCGGTCAGCCGGATGAGGCAAAGAAAGTCTTTGAAAAGACAGAGCACATTCAGAACAATATCATCGACTGTATCCAGCGGCACCAGTAACTATGACAGTGAGGTGAAATTAGCATGATACAAGAACGGAAACGGCTGCTGATCGTAGATGATATGGAGATAGACAGAATTATTCTCAAGAGTATTCTCAGTACGGAGTTCGAGATTCTGGAAGCCAATGGCGGGAATATGGCGTTTGAGTATATTACAACAAGGCGGGATCAGCTGGATGTGATTTTGTTGGATATCTCCATGCCGCATATCGACGGATTCGATGTTCTGCGCTTTATGAAGGAGAAGGGACTGGATATACCGGTCTTTCTCGTGACGGCGGAGCCAACCAGGGAAAATGTTGAGAAAGCGCTGCAGTACAATGTGGCGGAATTTATTGGGAAGCCTTTTGATAAAGAGGATATTCTCAGAAGATTGAGATCCAGGTTGGGAGTGATTCCTAATTATGATCGGCAGAAAAGTGATTTGGCCGAGACATTGAAGTATATATCCGATCTGGAGGCGGTCTATAAGAACTATTTGAACAATTTCGAAAAAAGTGACGAACATTACAGGGTGATGATGGATCTGATGAAGATCCTGCTGAACAGCTACAGAAGGTCGAACCGCGGTACATCGCTGGATGAGGACAATATTGAACTGATCAGCAGAGCCGCCTATTTCTGCGATATCGGACAGATGATGATTCCGGACAAACGGATTCAGCTTTCTATGGCAAGACAGACACAGATCCAGGATATGCAGAGGAGCCATACAATGCTTGGTTCCACTCTGATTCGTCTGAACCGCGCAAAGAGCTGTGGATATTTTGTAGAGGTCTGCTCCAGTATGTGCCTGCATCACCATGAACGTTTTGACGGAACCGGGTATCCGAATGGAATTTCAGGAAAAAATAATTCTATTTATAATCAGATGTGCAGACTTGTAGATGAATTTGAGCAGATGCGGTCGAAATTCTACGGTGATAAGTCGAAGCCGGTTAAGTTTGTAATAAAGAGACTGACAAGTGACAACAATGGGATCGTGAGTCCGGAAATCCTTTCTTTGCTGGAGGATTGTGAAGAACAGATCTTCAGTTATTTCATGAAGAGAAGTATCTGAATGCTGCGGTCTTATTCATTTTTAATAAATAAAGGATGTCTAAATAAATAATGAAACAATATACCATTTATCCTGCGGACTATGCGGGAGGCAATGAGCTTTTGATCGTAGATGATGATGCCATTAACCGTGCGATCCTGCGGAAGATCTTTTCCCAGTCTTATTCTGTCGCAGAGGCGGTAAACGGACGTCAGGGACTGGAGGAGGTACTGAATCCTCAAAATCATTTTCTGGCGGTCCTTCTGGATGTGATCATGCCTGAGATGAGCGGAATCGAGGTTCTGCGGAAGCTAGAGTCATTGGGGCTTCTGAAGCAGATTCCCGTATTTCTGATTACGGCGGAGGCCAGTGAGCAGGTAGTAAAAGAGGCCTATGAGCTTGGTGTCATGGATGTGATCAGAAAGCCGTTTGTTTCCTATGTTGTGAGGCGCCGGGTGGAATCTGTAATCGAGCTGTTTGAAGCGAGGAAGCATTTGAACAGTGTGGTAGAAAAGCAGCAGATCGAGCTTCTGGATCAGGCAAATAAGATCATTCAGCTGAACCAGGGGATGATTGAGGCATTGGCTACGGCTATTGAGTTTCGGAATGAGGAGTCGGGCGGACATGTCCAGAGGATTTCGGAGATTACGCGCCTGATGTTGGAGAACACCAGCTTTGGCGACAAAATGGACAAGAAAGAGATTGACAATATCGCGCTTGCCTCCATTATGCATGATTTGGGCAAAATCACGATTCCGGATGCCATATTGACAAAGCCGGGAAGGCTTACGGCGGAAGAATATGAAGTGATGAAGACCCATACAACAAATGGGGTTGCTATTTTGGAAAGTATCTCTCAGTTAAGGGAAAGCGAAGTCTATGAATATGCTTGTGATATCGCCCTTCATCATCACGAGCGCTGGGACGGCAGGGGATATCCGGAGGGACTGAAAGGGGATGAGATTTCTACGTGGGCTCAGATCGTATCCCTGGCCGATGTGTATGATGCTTTGAGCTGTAAGCGGGTTTATAAGGCATCTTTTTCCAGGAGTACCGTATTAGAAATGATTCGGACCGGGCAATGCGGAATCTTTAATCCTGACCTGCTGGACAGCTTTTTTGGGATTGAAGAACAGCTCAGTGAGATGTATCGCAGCCTTCCAGAGGCACAGAATTTTTGAAAACTGTAACGAATTCAGCCCATTTTAAGTCGCCTTCGGCGGTCCTAAGCGCCAGCGACGCTTGTTTAGGACGGACCGGAACGGAGTGTAGACGGGCTGAATTCTGTTCAAGGTGCAACGTGCATCTTCCCAGCCAATCAGCATAGTGATTGGCTGGGGAGTGAACAGTAACTACCGTATGTTTTGCATATGGTAGTTTTTTATAGTTGGATATTGACAAGCGTAAATAAATTTGGTATTATAAAAAAACAGAACGCACTCTGTTTTTTGAATCTATAGTATTTTGTTTGCTAAAGTGTCAAGAGGTCATGTGTTTCACGCTTGCATGGAAAGGCATGACTTTATAATATAAGAAGGTGGGACAGGATATGAGAAAACAGGTATACTCTCTTCTGGTTGACAATAATCCGGGTGTTTTAAGCAGGATTGCGGGATTGTTCAGCCGGAGAGGCTACAGCATTGACAGTATAACGGCCGGGATGACCGCCGATCCGAGATTCACCAGAATTACGGTCGTATCATCGGGAGATGAGCTGATTCTCTCACAGATCGAGAAGCAGGTACGCAAGCTGGAGGATGTCCGTGAGATCAAGCTCCTGAAGGACGACGAGGCTGTGTACCGTGAGTTGATCATGGTGAAGGTGCGGGTAAACGCACAGCAGAGGACAGAAGTGATCTCGATTGCAGATATTTTCCGGGCGAAGATCGTAGATGTGGAAAAAGAATCCCTGATGATCGAACTGACGGGAAATCAGTCCAAGCTGGAGGCCTTTTTAAATCTTCTCGACGGATATGAGATTCTGGAGCTTGCAAGGACGGGCATTACCGGATTGTCCAGAGGGATCAAGGATGTAACTTATCTGGAGTGAGTGAGGGCCTGCGGATATCATAAGGAAAGCTAAAGGCTGTTACAGGCCTTTAACTGATATAGAACATCACCATGGCCGCCGGGGAAAATGCCGGACGGCATAAAAATCAGGAGGAATCTAAAATGTCAGCAAAAATTTATTATCAGGAAGACTGCAATCTTTCCATGCTGGAGGGAAAGACGATCGCCATTATCGGTTATGGAAGTCAGGGACATGCACACGCCCTGAATCTGAAAGAGTCAGGATGCCATGTCATCATCGGCCTTTACGAGGGAAGCAGATCCTGGTCAAAGGCAGTAGAGCAGGGGTTTGAAGTCTTTACCGCAGCGGAGGCGGCTAAGAAAGCGGATATCATCATGATCCTGATCAATGATGAGAAGCAGGCTGCTATGTACAAGAAGGACATTGAGCCGAATCTGGAAGAGGGCAATATGCTCATGTTTGCTCATGGCTTCAATATTCATTTCGGACAGATCGTGCCGCCGAAGAACGTGGATGTTACCATGATCGCTCCGAAGGGACCGGGACATACGGTGAGAAGTGAGTATCAGGTCGGAAAAGGTGTTCCCTGTCTGGTTGCGGTAGAGCAGGATGCGACAGGAAAGGCACTGGATAAGGCACTTGCCTATGCGGCAGGAATCGGCGGGGCAAGGGCAGGTGTTTTGGAGACGACCTTCAGAACAGAGACAGAGACAGATTTGTTCGGTGAGCAGGCAGTGCTTTGCGGAGGCGTGTGCGCGCTGATGCAGGCAGGCTTCGAGACGTTGGTGGAAGCAGGATATGATCCGAGAAATGCTTACTTTGAATGTATTCATGAGATGAAGCTGATCGTAGACCTGATCTATCAGTCCGGCTTTGCAGGAATGAGATATTCTATTTCAAACACTGCAGAATACGGTGATTATATCACAGGTCCGAAGATTATCACAGACGAGACGAAGAAGACCATGAAGAAGATCCTGGCGGATATCCAGAGTGGCGCGTTTGCGAAGGACTTCCTGCTGGATATGTCTGAGGCGGGCGGACAGGCTCACTTCAAGGCAATGAGAAAGCTGGCTTCGGAGCATCCGTCGGAGAAGATCGGAGAAGAGATCCGCAAGCTCTACAGCTGGAGTGATGAGGATAAGCTGATCAACAACTAACACGCTGCGCGCATAAAAAGTGTGCGTCCTGACGCACACTCGCGCCGAAGCGCGGCTGCGTCAGCAGCCATTTTCCTTATGCGCGTAGTGTGCATCCTGCGGAGGGGGTTTATTCTATAGGAAAATTCGGAGAAATTTCCTATAGAATAAAAAAGGCATTCGCCATGACGGGAGCGAATGTCTTTTTTTATGATATCTTATCGTCACAATCTATCTTAAGCTATGCTGTTGACAGCTTTGGTCAGACGGGAGATCTTTCTGGAAACAGTATTCTTATGATATACGCCCTTTGTTCCAGCCTTGGAAATCTCTACAATGGCAGCTCTTAACGCTGTCTTAGCTGTCTCGGCGTCCTTCTGATTCACTGCGGTCTCTACTTTTTTGACAGCGGTTTTTACCTTAGATTTGATCGCTTTATTTCTCGCAGCTTTTGTCTCGTTTACCAAAATTCTCTTCTTAGCAGATTTAATATTAGCCAAACCGTACACCTCCAAATCACAAATTTTTCATAAATATCCGGAACAGCAGTAATCTGTCCCTTTATATTCTATTCCGCCGGACTCGGACACGGACGTTCCAACGGAACATACTCATTTATTTTATGCTAACTGTCAAAAGATGTCAATACATATTTCTCAAATTATTGTAAAAACTAGTTACTGTGAATTGTAAAAAACGTAGTTAGAGTGAGGGAAAAACATGCTGGAGAAATATAGTGTGCGTACGGATCTTGCGCTGGAGGAAAAAGAACGGTTTGAGTCAGATAATGTAGAGATACCCGGGGTGGTATTGGAGGAAGAGTATGACAAGGAGCGGGAGATCAGGATCACCCGTGTGAAGGTGGAAACGGAGAACGGAGCGAAGACGATGGGGAAGCCGGTCGGTGTCTATCTGACGATCGAAGCACCTAATATGGCTGTGCCGGATGAAGATTATCACAGGGAAATCTCGGTAAAGCTTTCGGACTTTATCCAGGAATTAATTCAGGGGAGAGATCTGGATACGGAAGACCTGTCCGTCCTGGTGGTAGGGCTGGGGAATCGTCAGGTGACGCCGGATGCGCTGGGACCTTATGTGGCGGACAATCTGTGTGTGACCCGCCATATTGTAAAGGAATATGGAAAATACGCCATGGGCATGGAGCATGCCCGTCTGGTGAGCGCGATTGTTCCGGGGGTCATGGGGCAGACCGGAATGGAGACCTTGGAGATCGTCAAAGGAGTGGTAGACGAGACAAAGCCGGATCTGGTCATAGCAATTGATGCATTGGCAGCACGGAATACCCGCCGGCTCAACCGCACCATTCAGATCGCGGACACGGGCATTCATCCTGGCTCCGGTGTAGGGAATCATCGAAACGGGCTGACGAAAGAATCCGTAGGTGTGCCCGTGATCGGAATCGGGGTTCCTACCGTGGTAGACGCTGCGACGATTGCCAATGATACGATGGAAAATCTGATCAATGCCCTGGAATCTTCGGAAATGTTAAAAGGGGTGGGGGATATCTTGAAGACATACAACAGCGCGGAAAAATATGAATTGGTAAAGGAACTCATTTCTCCGCATTTGAACGGTATGTTCGTGACGCCGAAGGATGAAGATGAACTGGTGAAGCAGATCAGTTATACGATTTCAGAAGCATTGAATATGCTTTTTACGAATAAAGAGGAAGATTAAGGAATAAGGTAAAAGGAGGGATTTTCACCTGATTCCTCATGGAAGGAGGGTGTATGGAAAAACAAAGATGGAGCCGGGGCATTGCAGCAGTTTTGCTATGTCTGGCTTTTACATATATGGTCGTAAGCGCTGTGGGAGGCGAGGGGGCAGGATGGAACTACCGGTGGCAGAGAGCGCTGTTTCTGAGTACGGAGAGGATGTATCTGCCCGGAGCGGTCTATGCTGCCCGGGAAGATGCCAAGCCTGCTTCACAGTGGATTTTGGAACGTGCCTTTATCTGGATTCCGCTGGTAGAGTATCTGGATACGAAAATACAGTACCGGACAGCCATGGAAGATGAAGAGACGATTGCGAAAATATTGGAAAACCAGGCGAATGACGGGCATTTCCTGGATCAGAACGGAAATCCGGTAGGGGAAAAAGAGGTGGTAGAGGATGTTGTTCCGGCACAGGGACAGCCTGTACTTGATATGTCCATTGAGAAGCTGCGGGATTTTGATTATCTTTTGAGCAATTTTTATACGGTAGACAGTTCTACGATGATCGGCCCGGAACAGTTGAATGTGGATGACCTGCTGGGAAGGAGCATGAAGATCGATACAAGTACTCAGGGACCGAAGGTGCTCGTCTTTCATACCCATTCCCAGGAGGAATTTGCGGATTCTACGCCGGGAGACCCGTCTACAAGCATTATTGGAATCGGAGAATATCTCGTACAGCTTCTGAATGCCAAAGGAATCAACACGATCCACGATACCGGTGTATATGATATTATCAACGGGGAGCTGGACCGGAGTAATGCCTATGAAAATGCTGAAGCCTCTATCCGGCCTGTCCTGGAGGCGAATCCAACGGTCGAGGTCGTGATCGATCTGCACCGGGACGGCGTGGCGGAAGGCACACATCTGGTGACGGAGGTGGATGGGAAGCCTACGGCGAAGATCATGTATTTTAACGGATTGAGCCGTACACGGACCAACGGAGATATTGAATACCTGTTCAATCCGTATATTCAGGATAATCTGGCTTTTTCCCTGCAGATGCAGCTCGCATCGGAGAGCATGTATCCGGGATTCGCACGGCATATCTACCTGCGGGGATATCGGTATAATCTGCACCTTATGCCGAAATCTCTTCTGATCGAAGCGGGGGCGCAGACAAATACAGTGGAGGAAATGCGCAATGCCATGGAAGTGCTGGCAGAGACTCTGCATCAGGTGTTACTGTAACGAATCCGACCTATTTAAAGTTGCCTTACGGCAAGAGGCCGGATTCCAGCCCCAGTACATACTGGCCTGTAACCGTGCAGCGTGGTGCACAGCCCAAGAGAGAATTGTAACTGAACTGTAGCGATAGGTGTCAATAGCAGCGATGATTTTTGAAAAGCAGTATTTATTTTGTTATCATTTTTGTAAGAAAACACTTGCAATATACCCTTAGGGGGTATATAATATGGATGTGAAAATCAAGTTGAAAAAATAAGGAGGAGAGGTCTACGGAAGAGAAGAAAGAGTGCTGTCAGAGGACGAAAGAACGTTCTGACAGGGAATATAAGGATCTGGTCCACCGTCTGAACCGGATCGAAGGGCAGGTGCGCGGGATTAAGAAGATGCTGGAAGCAGATGCCTACTGTACGGACATTCTGGTACAGGTCTCGGCGGTGAACGCGGCACTGAACAGCTTTAACAAGGTGCTTTTGGCAAACCATATCCGAACTTGTGTGGCTGATGATATACGCGCGGGCAGGGATGAGACGATTGACGAACTGGTAGTGACGCTGCAGAAGCTGATGAAGTGAGGTCCGGTACATCGCTGACTGACTTCAACACAGCCAGTAAGGAGTAAGGAACTGTATGAAAAAGATAAGGGAATCGCACGCAATTTGCTTTGCAAATTGGTTACCGATTCCTGAGGAGGTGGATAGTAATGGAACAATATACGGTGACGGGGATGAGCTGTGCCGCCTGCAGCGCCAGAGTGGAGAAGGCGGTTGCAGGTGTACAGGGGGTGTCGTCCTGTTCGGTCAGCCTGCTGACCAATTCTATGGGGGTGGAGGGGACTGCTTCCGCGTCCGAGGTGATCTCTGCAGTAGAGGCGGCAGGATACGGAGCGGCATTGAAACATGCGGGAGCGGAGTCTTCGGGTACTTCGAAAGCAGGAGCGGAGGAAGAATTTTTAAAGGATCATGATACTCCGGTATTGAAGCGGAGGCTGACTGCTTCCCTGGTATTTCTGATTCCTCTGATGTACCTGTCTATGGGACATATGATGTGGAACTGGCCGGTTCCTGCATTTATAGCGGGCAATCATGTGGCGATGGGACTGATCCAGTTGTTGTTTACCGGAATCATAATGGTCATCAACCAGAAGTTTTTTATCAGCGGTTTCCGCGGGCTGCTGCATCGGGCGCCCAATATGGATACGCTAGTCGCGCTGGGAGCCGGTGCGGCATTTATTTATAGTACCTATGCGCTCTTCGCCATGACGGATGCGCAGATGAAGATGGATGTGGCGGGAGTCATGTCTTATATGCATGAATTTTATTTTGAATCGGCGGCAATGATCCTGACGCTGATCACGGTCGGAAAGATGCTGGAAGCACGGTCCAAGGGGAAGACTACCGATGCGCTGAAGAACCTGATGAAGCTGGCGCCAAAGACAGCAGTGATTCTGCAGAACGGTGCCGAGGTGGAAGTATCAATCGACCAGGTGAAAAAAGGGGATATCTTTGTGGTGCGTCCGGGAGAGAATATTCCGGTGGACGGCGTGGTGACGGAAGGAAGCAGCGCAGTCAACGAGTCCGCGCTGACCGGAGAAAGTATTCCCGTGGATAAGGCGGAAGGGGATGCCGTGTCGGCTGCGACCCTGAATCAATCTGGTTTTCTGAAATGTGAGGCCACACGGGTAGGAGAGGATACCACACTTTCGCAGATCATTCAGATGGTCAGTGATGCCGCAGCTACGAAGGCTCCCATCGCCAAAGTAGCGGACAAGGTGTCCGGCGTATTTGTGCCGACGGTGATTGTGATAGCCCTGATTACGACGGCAGTGTGGCTGATTGCCGGAGAGGGGATTGGATTTGCACTGGCCAGAGGAATCTCCGTGCTGGTCATCAGCTGCCCCTGTGCGCTGGGGCTTGCCACTCCGGTGGCTATTATGGTAGGAAATGGAGTGGGAGCCAGGAACGGGATTATGTTCAAGACGGCAGTTTCTCTGGAGGAGACCGGAAAGATGGAGATTGTTGCTTTGGACAAGACCGGAACGATCACCAGAGGTGAACCCAAAGTGACAGATATCATACCGGCGGAAGGTATTACGCAAGAGGGTCTTTTGGAACTGGCATATGCGCTGGAACAGAAAAGTGAACATCCTCTTGCGAAGGCAATCCTGACAGAAGCGGAAGAAAGAAGAATGAAGGCATGCGAAGTGCGTGATTTTGAAGCGCTTCCGGGCAACGGACTCTCCGCCGTGCTGCCGGGAGAGGGCGGGCATCAGACAGAAGGCTCCAAGGAGCAGCCGGAAAGTAAGATTTTGAAAGGCGGAAATCTGAAATTTATCCTTCGGCATGCGAAAGTTTCGGAGTCCCTGCGGCGTCAGGCAGAGCATTTGGCAGAGGAAGGAAAGACACCTTTGTTTTTCAGCTATAACGGACAACTGGCAGGGATCATCGCGGTGGCGGACGTGATCAAGGAGGACAGCCCCCAGGCTGTCAGAGAACTGCAGAATATGGGGATCCATGTGGTTATGCTGACCGGAGATAACGAGCGTACCGCGAGGGCAATCGGGAAACAGGCCGGAGTGGATGAAGTGATTGCGGGAGTACTGCCGGAAGGAAAGGAAAGCGTGATCCGTTCTCTGAAAAGAAAAGGAAAGACGGCCATGGTGGGAGACGGCATCAATGATGCGCCTGCGCTTACCAGGGCAGATATGGGAATCGCCATCGGGGCAGGTACGGATATCGCCATTGACGCGGCGGATGTGGTGCTGATGAAGAGCCGCCTCAGCGATGTGCCTGCTGCCATCCGCCTGAGCCGGGCGGCATTGAGGAATATCCATGAAAATCTGTTCTGGGCATTCTTCTACAATGTGATCGGGATTCCGCTGGCGGCGGGGATCTGGTATCCTCTGTTCGGGCTGAAGCTCAATCCCATGTTTGGAGCAGCGGCAATGAGCCTGTCCAGCTTTTGTGTGGTGACAAACGCACTTCGGCTGAACTGGTTTAAAATGCATGATACAAAGAAAGACAAGAAAATCAAAACAAAAAGAAAACAGGAGGAAACAATGATGGAAAAAACTATGAAGATTGAGGGAATGATGTGCGGACACTGTGAGGCGACCGTAAAGAAATGCCTGGAGGCGCTGCCGGAGGTAGAATCGGCGGAAGTCAGCCATGAGGCAGGAACGGCAGTTGTAACGCTGAATGCCAAGATCGCGGATGAAGTGCTGAAAAAGACCGTGGAGGACAAGGACTACAAGGTACTGGAAATCGCTGGTTAGAAGTTATTTTTCTACAACTCGTCAGATTGGATGCGTTATTCATTCTCGGCTGGTCAGGACAAGGACTGTAAATGATGTTAAAAAAGCTGTCTTACAGGACTTCCCTCTTGCCCTTTGCTGTACTGGGTTTATAATGGAAAATAAAAACCTGCTGTGTGCAGAGGAGAAAGGGTGTGAGCAAGTGAAAATAAGAACAAAATTCGGAATGGCGATGCAGATGGCATGTATTTTGTGCCTGGCCGGGACGACGATGTTTTTGCTGATTGGCTGGAACCGGATACCGGCGGAGGTCCCGGGACATTATAACGGTGCCGGGGAAGTGGACTCTATGACCGGAAAGGGCAGCCTGATTTTACTGCATGTAATCAATTGTCTGATGTTTCTGGGAATCAGCGCGTTGGAATGCTTTCCGCAGATTTGGAATGTGGGAGTGAAGGTCACGGCACGGAACAGGGAAAGGGTGTACCGGATTGTATATCATATGGTTGTCAGCACGAAATTGTCCATGGTATTGATTTTTTCGTTTATCACGGTTTGGCCGGTGAGCGGAGCTGATTTTCCGATTTGGTTTACGCCCATATCTCTTGTACTGCCATTTGGGCTTATCGCAATTTTCGGTATTCAATTATGGAGGGCCAGGTAGAGACGGCAGAGCCTGTGGAATATTGCAGGCCGGAGAAACAGCATTTTTACAGTATAAAAAGACACCTGCACTATCAAAGTTCATTGGTAATGCAGGTGTTTTTTTTGCGATATTCCGGTAGATGACAAACGAAAGAGAATGAGTTATAATAGGAAACTGTAATGTTGATTGATTCCACAAAATCAAGAGGGCAGATATGAGAGATTTTATTCAGGAAATTCAAGATTTTAGATACTTAAACTGGTCCGATACGAAATTATCTCCGGGAACTCCCGGATGTTTTTTAAAAGCATACGAAGAGCAAGATGGGCGGAGATTTTATTATAAATTGTCCAATTATGACAGCTACAGAGGTGTGTTTGGGCATGAGTGTATCAACGAATTGATTGTGTCAAGACTGTTAGAGATATTACAGATCGAACACCTGCATTATCAACTATTACATGCACGGATTTGTATTGACGGGAAAGAGATGGAAGCCTATATAACAAGAACGGAGAATTTCCGAAAAGAAACCGAACGTAAAATGCCTTTTGATGTCTTTTATGATCTGAATAAGCGGGAAGGAGAGAGTCCTCTGGATTTTTTCATCAGAATGGATTGGGCAGTGTATATGTATCAGATGCTGACAATTGATTATTTAATCTGTAACCGGGACCGCCATGGAGCGAATATAGAAGTATTGATAGATGAGGCAGGAAAAGTACGTCCGGCTCCGCTCTTTGACCAGGGACTTTCCCTGCTGTTTTCCAGTTATGGAAATTTAGAAAGTATACGTAAATATGATGTTATGGAAGATAAAGCAGTGAATAATTTTATCGGATCGAAATCTTCGGAGTATAATCTTCGCTTTATACCAAAAGGAATTTGCTGGTTTAACAGGAATCTCGAGGAATGTGACAGAAATAAGCTTCTAGGAGGACTGGATGGAGTCCTTCATGTGGAACATCTGGATAAAATCTGGAATATGATATGGGAAAGGTGGAAAAAGTATGTACAAATTTGCTGTAAAAAATAAAGTTTATGATGATAAGACGGTTGCCTATTTGTTATATGATGAAAAGAAAAAAGCGTATCGTATTGAAGTGCCGGAAGGTGTGAAAAGTGTGGAAGCTCCGCCGATCATAGCAGATTTTATTGAAAAAGGCGAAAAAGTGATTGGGGAGGAGTGGAGCCTGCGTTGGGTAAAACAAAGGGTCATTCCTCCGGAAAGGCAGAATATCGGGCAGATTCTGCGAGAGAATGATATGGAATACTATGATGAATTTCCACTGCTTTTGAAAAATCAAGGGAGAAGCTGTCAGGATGAATGTTATCTTGTGGAGGTTACAGGTCACACCTTGACTAGGCGTGCCCTGTAACTCAGGCCGTCATTTAAAATGTCTACGCTCCGCTTCGGTCCGCACTAAGCGAACGTCCACTGGACGTTCAGTGCCCTACGGCAATGGACGGCCTGAATACCAGCTTTTATGTGCCTCATCCCGACCAATCAGCGTGGTGATTGGTCGGGGTGTGACATGTAACGAACTGTAACAATTGTAACGCATCTAGAAGTTCGGAACTTGAAAAAGTTTTAAATCTTGTTATAATTAAAGTTAGCGCATTTGGATGAGGAGAGGTGTTATGAGTAAAATCAATACATACGACGCGGACAGTATCGCGGTACTGGAAGGGCTGGAAGCAGTCCGGAAGCGGCCGGGCATGTATATCGGAAGTGTGTCTACTAAGGGATTAAATCATTTGATCTATGAGATTGTGGACAATTCGGTGGATGAGCATCTGGCAGGTTTTTGTTCGGAAATCCATGTCACCCTGGAGAAGGATGGTTCCGCCACCATTGAGGATAACGGGCGGGGCGTGCCTGTGGGAATGCACCAGAAAGGGGTATCTGCCGCCAGGCTGGTGTATACGACGCTGCATGCGGGAGGAAAGTTTGATGATTCTGCCTATAAGACAAGCGGCGGTCTCCACGGGGTGGGTTCCTCGGTCGTCAATGCCCTTTCTACTTATATGGATGTCTGGATCAGCCGGGAGGGCGCGGTTCACCACGACCGGTATGAGAGGGGTATTCCGGTGATTGAACTGGAGGACGGACTGCTGCCGGTCACAGGGAAAACGAGGAAGACCGGCACAAAAGTGAACTTCCTGCCGGATGATACGATTTTTGAAAAAACACGTTTTCGGGCGGAGGAGGTTAAGAGCAGGATGCATGAGACTGCCTATCTGAACCCGAAGCTGACAATCATATTTGACGATAAACGTCCGGAGTCAGCGGAACATATCGTGTTCCATGAGCCGGATGGGATTCTGGGTTTTATCCGGGAATTAAATCAGAAAAAAGAGACATTGCATGATCCGATTTACTTTAAAGGGGAATCCGAGGGAATCGAAGTGGAGGTGGCGCTGCAGTATGTCAATGAATTTCATGAAAATGTATTGGGATTCTGCAACAATATTTATAATTCCGAGGGCGGAACGCATCTGACCGGATTTAAGACTACCTTTACGACGGTGATGAACCAGTACGCGAGGGAACTGGGGATTTTGAAGGAGAAGGATACCAATTTTACCGGGGCGGATATCCGCAATGGAATGACGGCTATCGTCTCCATCAAGCACCCGGATCCACGGTTCGAAGGGCAGACGAAGACCAAGCTGGACAACCCGGACGCGGCCAAGGCGGCAGGGAAGGTGACAGGAGACGAGATTGTCCTGTATTTTGACCGGAATCTGGAAACACTGAAGACAGTACTTTCCAGCGCGGAGAAGGCGGCGAAGATCCGCAAGACGGAGGAAAAGGCGAAAACGAATTTGCTGTCAAAACAGAAGTATTCCTTTGACAGCAACGGGAAGCTGGCCAACTGTGAGAGCCGCGACCCGAAGAAATGTGAGATCTTTATTGTAGAGGGAGATTCTGCCGGAGGCTCCGCCAAGACGGCAAGGAACCGCAATTTCCAGGCAATCCTGCCGATCCGCGGAAAGATCTTGAATGTGGAAAAGGCAAGCATCGATAAAGTACTTGCAAATGCGGAGATCAAGACGATGATCAATGCATTTGGATGCGGATTTTCCGAGGGCTACGGCAATGATTTTGATATTACAAAGCTCCGGTATGACAAGATCATTATCATGGCCGATGCCGATGTGGACGGGGCGCATATTTCTACGCTGCTGCTGACGCTGTTCTACCGTTTTATGCCGGAACTGATATTTGAGGGACATGTCTATATTGCCATGCCGCCCTTATACAAAGCCATGCCGAAGAAAGGGGAGGAAGAATATCTCTATGACGATGCCGCGCTGGAGAAGTACCGGAAGACCCACGACGGCGGATTTACCCTCCAGAGATACAAAGGGCTGGGAGAGATGGATGCCCAGCAGCTTTGGGAGACTACTTTGGATCCGGAAAAACGGCTCCTGAAGCTGGTGGAGATTGAGGACGCAAGAATGGCATCCGGCATTACGGAGATGCTGATGGGGACGGAAGTACCGCCGAGACGTGCATTTATCTATGAAAACGCGGCCGAGGCGGAACTGGATATATGAAAAAGGGAATTTTGTCGGCCGAATCAAAGATTTGCCGGGGAAAATATGGCCATGATGTATCCTGGCCGGAACAGGAGTAGAATATGAGCAGTAATGAACCGCAGATCATCCGGACCGAATATTCGGATCTGATGAAGAAATCTTATATTGATTACGCCATGAGCGTCATCATTGCCAGAGCCCTTCCGGATGTCCGGGACGGACTGAAGCCCGTCCAGCGCCGGACGCTCTATGACATGTATGAGCTGGGTATTCGATACGACAGGCCCTATCGGAAATGTGCCCGTATCGTTGGAGATACAATGGGTAAATACCATCCCCATGGAGACAGCTCTATCTATGAAGCGCTGGTTGTGATGGCCCAGGAATTTAAAAAAGGAATGATCCTTGTGGACGGGCACGGCAACTTCGGTTCTATCGAAGGAGACGGAGCGGCGGCCATGCGTTATACGGAAGCAAGGCTTGCAAAGTTTACCCAGGAGGCATATCTGTCTGACCTGGATAAAAATGTGGTGGATTTCGGCCCTAATTTTGACGAGACAGAGAAGGAGCCGCTTGTGCTTCCCGTGCGCGTGCCAAACCTCTTGATCAACGGCGCGGAAGGAATCGCGGTAGGGATGGCTACCAGCATCCCTACACATAACCTGTGTGAGGTCATCGACGCGGTCAAAGCATATATGAAAAATGACGAGATCAGTACGAAGCAGCTGATGCGGTATGTAAAAGGCCCCGATTTTCCGACCGGGGGGATCGTGGTCAATAAGGACGACCTGCCGAACATCTATGAGACCGGACAGGGAAAGATCAAGATCCGCGGCAAGGTGGAGGTGGAGGAGCTTAAAGGCGGAAAAAAACTGCTTGTCATTACGGAGATTCCTTATACCATGATCGGAAGCGGAATCAGCAAGTTCTTAAATGATGTGGCGGGCCTGGTAGAGACGAAAAAAACAACGGATATCGTGGATATTTCCAACCAGTCTTCCAAGGAAGGCATTCGGATCGTGCTGGAGCTGAAAAAAGGGGCGGATGTTGAGAACTTGAAGAATATGCTCTATAAGAAGACACGTCTGGAGGATACCTTCGGAGTCAACATGCTGGCAGTCGCGAACGGCAGGCCGGAGACACTGGGGCTGAAAGCGATCATTGAGCATCATGTGGATTTTCAGTTTGAACTGATGACAAGAAAGTACAAGACATTGCTTGCCAAAGAGCTGGAACGCAAGGAGGTTCAGGAAGGACTGATCAAGGCATGTGATGTCATAGATCTGATTATCGAGATCCTGCGGGGCAGCAAGTCGGTGAAGGATGCCAGGAACTGCCTGGTCAACGGTGTGACGGACAATATCAAGTTCAAGACCAAGGTTTCAAAAAAGATGGCGGCCATGCTCCGCTTTACCGAGCGGCAGGCAACGGCGATCCTGGAGATGCGCCTTTACAAGCTGATTGGCCTGGAGATCGAAGCACTGCAGAAAGAGCACGAGGAGACTCTGAACAATATTGCCAGATATGAGGACATTCTGAACAACTATGATTCCATGGCACAGGTGATCATTCAGGAACTGGACGCATTTAAAAAGGAATATGGCAGAAAAAGACGTACGGCCATTGAAAATGCGGAGGAAGCGGTTTTTGAAGAGAAAAAGGTCGAGGAGCAGGAGGTGGTATTCCTGATGGACCGATTCGGCTATGCCAAAACCGTGGACCTGTCCGTATACGAGAGAAACCGGGAAGCGGCGGACAATGAAAATAAATATGTGATCCCCTGCATGAATACCGGAAGAATCTGTCTGTTCACGGATACCGGGAAAATGCATCAGGTCAAAGTGCCGGATCTTCCCTATGGAAAATTCCGTGACAAGGGGACTCCGATTGACAATGTCAGTAATTATGCCAGTGCGGAGGAGCAGATCGTGATGGTCTGCGACATGGAGCAGATGCGGTATGCAAAGATCCTGTTTGCCACAAAGCAGGGGATGGTCAAGCGGGTAGAAGGTACGGAATTCCAGGTGGCGAAGCGTACCATTGCGGCCACGAAGCTGCAGGAAGAAGACGCAGTGATTTCCGTGCAGGTAGTGACGGAAAACCAGCATATCGTTCTGCAGACCAAAGGCGGATATTTCCTTCGGTTCCCTGCAGCAGAAATTCCCGAAAAGAAAAAAGGAGCGTTGGGTGTCCGGGGAATGAAGTTCCAGAAAAAAGACGAATTGGAATGCGTGTATCTGTTTGAAGAAGGAACGGAAGCAAAAGGAAAATTTGGAGAGAAGGAGATCATGCTGAACCGTTTAAAAGTGGCGAAGCGGGACCAAACCGGAACCAGGAGCCGGGGATAGGATGCAGTTACATCCCGTCAATTGAAAAATGCTCATGGCTATCATAAAATAAAGGTAAATCCTTAGCAGAGCAGACCTCAGACCCTTCTGCTCTGCAAACTATCCGCTGCTGAGAGTGAACTGCGCTGATGCGCAGGCAGGTCATCAATTTTCTACGAAAATTGGAGACATATAGCAGCTCCTGTCAGAGATTGATGGGCATTCTGCCCAGTAGCAATATGAAAAACCAGCCTTTAGGCACAGTCAATTTTTTCATATTGCTGCTGTGTTGAGTAATTGCAAATATAGTAAGAGTTCCGAACAGAAGAGGGCAGTACGAAAGGATAAGAGATTATGAGCATGAATATAGAAAGCAGAAAATCTGATGAAATATACCAGAAGCATAAAGATGCGTCTATCAGAAACAACACTCCTGTCAGGAAAAAGACTTCTATCAGGAAGAAGACTTCTACCAAGAAGAACGCTTCCAGACAGAAGATGGTTTCCGGACAAAAAGCCATGTCCGGGCAGAAAACGGCTGCGGCCAGGAGGACAGTTTCCAGGAAGCGTTCTATTGTCAGGCAGAAAAAAGGGATCGGACAGACGCAGAACTTGGAACAGAAGCTGCGTTTGACCGCCGCCGTGGCAATCGGCTGTCTGTGTATTGCGTATCTGTGTGTTTCCTTTTATTTTATGAAGCATTTCTTTCCCAATACGGTTTTCAACGGGCAGGATTTTTCCGGGCAGACGGCAGAAGACGTGCAGGCATTTTTCAGGGAGCGTACAGAAGGGTATTCGCTGACGGTCATAGAGAACGGAGGCGGGACGGAGACCATCCATGGCAGTGAGATTTCTCTGACCAGCAGGGAGAGCGGCGAGATCGAAGCCCTGTTGAAAAAGCAGAATGCTTTCGGCTGGCCGTTAAAATTGTGGGATAAAAAAGCATCCGATGTCCGGGTCGAGCTTTCCTATGACACGGTGGCTCTGGAAAAACGGATCCAGTCCCTGGATGCGGTGACGGCGGAGCAGATCCCGGCGACATCGGCCTTTCCAAAATACGATGGAAATACATATGTCATCGAGCCGGAATCTTATGGGACTGCCGTCAACATCGATGCGGTGAAGGAGTGTATCTCCAATTCAATACAGACCTTTGCGCCGGAGGTGGATCTGAAACAGGAAAATTGCTATGAAACACCGAAATATACTTCCGGCTCCGAACAGGTAATATCAGCCTGTGAGACGTTGAATACTTATAACCAGGCAAGCATTACCTACAATATGGATGTGCCAGTGGTGGTGGACAAAGCGCTGATCTCCACCTGGCTGTCCGTGGACGGGGATATGAATGTCGCCTTAAATGAAACCGCTGTCCGGGAGTGGATGCGGGAATTCGGAAAACGGTATGACACGCTGGGAAGCTCCCGGACATTTACCACCCCTGCCGGAAAAAGTGCGGAGGTCTCAGGAGGGACCTATGGGTGGTCTGTGGATGAGGACGGGGAAACGGTTCTGCTGATCGAACATATCAAGAAGGGAGAGGTCATTTCCAAGGAGCCGGCCTGGTGCCAGACGGCGTCGGTACATGGGGCGCAGGACTGGGGCAGTACTTATATCGATGTGGATCTGTCGGCGCAGCACATGTGGTATGTCGCAGACGGCGGAGTTGCGATGGAGTGTGATGTGGTGACCGGCGCTCCCGATAAAGGCACGATCACGCCTACCGGGGTATATTATATTTCTGAAATGCAGGCGCCCTCTGTTCTAATCGGAGAGACTCAGGCGGACGGAAATCCGGCATATATACAGGATGTGGACTATTGGATGCGGGTGACCCAAAGCGGGATTGGTTTTCATGACGCGGACTGGCAGCCGGCATTCGGCGGGGATCTGTACCTTACCAGGGGTTCCCACGGATGTATCAACATGTCCAAATATGACGCCGGGACCTTGTATTCCATGATCGAAATGGGAGTGCCTGTGGTCATTCATTATTAAAACTATTACAATTTTTCGGTTGAATGGATGTGAATTGTAAAGCACATCGTGTTTTTCTAATGCGGCCTGAGTTACAGGTCACGCCTGGTGAAGGTGTGACCTGTAACTCACAGGAGCCATTATGTAGTTGCAAGGTCAAGTATCCTCTTGTGATTTTTGGCAGAGTGGTGTAGAATATACAGCGAGGTTACTGAGCGGATACGAATAATCTGCAGTTTAATATAAAGGGGAATGATACGGTTATGATAAAATTAATCGCAAGCGATCTGGATGGAACGCTGCTCCAGAATGATGCGCAGGAATTGACGCCGCGTGCCATAGAATTGATCCGGAGGTTGACGGAAAAAGGCATCCGTTTTGTGGCCGCCAGCGGTCGCCAGTACGACAATGAGGTACGGCTTTTTGAGCCGATCAGGGACAAGATTTCTTATATCGCGGAGAATGGATCCCTATGCATCCACGAGGGCAGGGTGATCTCACGCACGGTCATTGAGCCTGGACTGGTAAGGAGGATCATTGACGAAGTAAAAGAGAACGGAGCGTTTGAGCTTCTGATCTCCAGGGAAGATGCCTGCTTTATTGAAAATAATGATCCTGATTTTGTGAACCATATTGTAAACGTAATGAAAAACACGACGCAGATCGTGGATGATGTCAGGAATGTGCAAGGGCAGATCGTGAAACTTGCCGTCTGCAATAGGAAAGACGGTTCTCATATTGTTGAAAGATATCTTCATTCTCTGCGGGAAAAGTTCGGGTCTGAGATTCAGGTCGTGACATCAGGGAATATCTGGATTGATTTTATTGCACCGGGAACCAACAAGGGAACGGCTCTGTTAAAGCTTCTGGAGGAGCTGCGTATCCGTCCGGAAGAGTGTATGGCCTTTGGAGATCAATATAATGATGTGGAAATGCTGCAGGCAGTGGGAATCAGTTATAGTATGGCTAATTCCGCTCCAGGGATCTCGAAATACTCTGCGTACGTGACCGATTCAGTGGAGGACGTACTGGAGAAGGTGCTGGATTCGCCGGAAGAGGATTGAGTGTTGATAAGGAGTTGTAGAAAAATAAGTGACACATCTTGGCTTGTCTATTTCTCCGGCTGCACAGGTCAAAAAGCCTCGACGTAGCCGTAAGGAATCCACCATGCTACGCATGGTCCCCCTTAGGGCAAGGCCCGCTACGCCTGCGTTTTTTGCCCTGCACATCCGAAGAAATATCCTGCGCAATCTGTATCACTTATTTTTCTACAACTCCTAAGAATCAGAATGGCGTCATATCGGAATATGGCATTATAATTTATACTGCACGTCGAATCGATTTGCAGTCATCAATTATAACGAAAGACCGCCAGCCGTATTCTTTCTCTGGACAGGTTGGTAAATTCTGGCGGTCTTGAGTATAAGAAGAAAAGCTGTCTGTGACAGCTTTTCTGTATTAGTTGGAGGAAAGTACTCAACTTTCGATGAAGATTCAGCCCATTTTCCTCTTAAAATAATTGTCCACATTTTTCTTGATCTCTTCAGGCTTGAGATATTTTGACAAATATCCCTCGGGTTTTAAAGAGATCACCTTTTTCACGCTCTCCTGGTCCACCCGTCCGGTCAGGAAGAAGACAGGGAGATCGGAAAATTCGTCTTCGGAGCGGATCATTTCCAATACCTGCCGGCCGTCACAGACCGGCATTTCATAATCCAGAAGAACCAGATCCGGACGCTCCAGAGTGATAGAACGGATCGCGGATGCGCCGGATTTTGCCAGCAGAACTTCATAATCCTTCTCAAACAGTTCCTTCATGCCCTGACGGATCGTCATGGAATCATCCACCACCAGAATCCTTTGCTTTTGGCTTTCTTCCTCTGTCTCAATCTCTCTTTTCGCAAGATAATCCCCGATCTCATTCATGGCATTATCTGCGTTGATTGTCGTTCCGACTCCGCTGTTCAGCAGATGGGGAGCAATGACACAATAGGAAAAATATCCTTCCCCGGTGTCGAACAGCATGCTGAACTGTGGTTTTTCACGTTCAAATACTTCACGGAACTGCTCATAGGTAAGAAGATTTTCTTCCAGCATTTCATCCAGATCTACGTTCGGCATAAGGTCATGGATGCGCCCTACGAACTGCTGTGCCGTATATCTGGCCGCGTTGATCAGCATGGTGTCCAGCTTATTGGTCTGGAGTCCCATGACCCTTCCCACCGTATTGACCAGGAGTTTCTCTTCGAAGACTAAAATGATCTCCCATTTCTTTTCCTGCTTTGTCTCATACACCAGGCGGTAATAGACCCCTTTTCCAAACTTTTCTCCGCCGTAGCTTTCACTGACAACTTGAGACTCCAGCTGAAACATATCATACAAAAGCTGGCAGATCGTCTGCTTCATGGCCTTGTGTTCTTCCTCCGGAAGGAGGGCTGCCCATGTACTGTCCTTTTCTCCTGTGATTGCGCGGTCCTCCGTCAGCGTATGTCCGAGCAGCCATCCGGCACAGACACCCAGAAAATGGTCTACCGCATCTCCGGAATAATTGCTTCGCTCCAGTTCCCGTTCAAGCGCGGGAAGGGTATTCTCCCGGAATCCTTTATGTATATGCATGTGTGTCTTAAGACCTTCATAGCCGATAGATGACATATATTTTTCCTCTTCGGAAAAATGCTTCATTGCGTGCTCTTTGAAATACTTGATACCCTCCTGGCATGCCCACTGGCTTTTCTTATCCTCTTCGCCGAATGCAAAGAGCTTGTTGATGATCTTAAAAAGCCTTTTGTGTTCTCTGTCAATAATGTCCACACCGATGTTGTATTCATCCTTCCAGATGAATTGATTATTCATTATGAAATCCTCCTTTGTCACAGTAAGATCATTTCAAAAACAGCATTTTTATTAGGAAAATGATTTCTACGGCATCTGCCTTTCGCGCAAAACGTCTGTGATTGTATTGCTTATCTATAATAATAGTATCATAATCGAAGCGGTCATGCAACGCTAAAGTAATAAGTTGTTACTTTTCACCGGTTATAGCGTTACAGTTCACTCCGCGCCATTCGCAAAACGCATCTTCGATGCTTTTCCGCCGCTTTGCGGCTATTTTTGCTCATAAACCGGCGCTCCCTTCGTCAGCCGCTGTCATGATAAGTCCTTGTGCAAGCACAAACTTATCATGACAGCGGCTGACGAGTGAACTGTAACGTTATAGTAACAATAAGTTGAGAAAAGTGTTGATTTTACTGGGAAATGGTGGTATACTTGACGACAGTTACATAAGGAACCCGGCGGAAGAGTGAACGAAAGTTCACTCTTCTTTGTTGAGCGGGAACCTTAGGAAGAGCCTATATTTGGCTGCTGTGAGAGAAGAGAAAGGAAGTTATAACGTGTCGAGACGAGAAGACTATGAGAGGAAGACAGAAGAGCTTTTGGAACCGGTCGTGGCGGAAGCCGGATTTGAACTGGTGGACGTGGAATATGTGAAAGAGGCGGGAACCTGGTATCTGCGGGCTTACATTGATAAGCCGGGGGGAATCACAGTGGATGACTGTGAAGTGATCAGCCGGAAGTTTTCGGATATTTTGGATGAGAAGGATTATATTGAAGACAGCTATATATTTGAAGTGAGTTCTCCGGGGTTGGGGAGGCCCCTGAAGAAAGAGAAGGATTTTCAGAGAAGCCTGGGGGAGGATGTGGAGATCCGCACCTACCGTCCCATTGATGGTCAGAAGGAGTTTGAGGGCGTTTTAAAAGCATTTGACAAGAATACTGTGACGATTGCCTACGAGGATGACGCAAAGCAGGTATTTCAGAAAAGCGACATCGCTCTGATACGCCTGGCACTGGATTTCTGAGGTGAGATTCACAGAACATTGTTGTAAGGAGGAAAAAAGAAAATGAACACAGAATTACTGGAAGCGTTGACCATTCTTGAACAGGAAAAGAATATCAGTAAGGATACCATGATGGATGCCATTGAAAATTCTCTGATCAGTGCGTGCAAGAACCATTTTGGGACTTCTGACAATATAAAAGTCATTATGAACAGAGAGACCTGCGATTACTCCGTATTTGCGGAGAAGGAAGTGGTGGAGGAAGTGATGGACCCGGCGCTGGAGATCAGTCTGGAGGAAGCGGAGAAGATTGATTCCAACCTGCAGCTGGGCGATGTCGCTCAGATCCGGGTGGAGTCCAAGTCGTTTGGCAGGATCGCCACGCAGAATGCCAAGAACCTGATCCTGCAGAAGATCCGGGAGGAAGAGCGGAAGGTCGTATTTGACCAGTATTTTGAAAAAGAGCGGGATATTGTGACAGGAATCGTCCAGAGGTATGTGGGGAAGAATATCAGTATCAATCTTGGAAGAGCGGATGCCATGCTGACGGAAAACGAGCAGGTGAAGGGCGAGGTCTTTCAGCCCACGGAGCGTATCAAGCTGTATATCGTGGAGGTGAAGAATACCCCGAAGGGACCCAAGATCCTGGTGTCCCGTACCCATCCGGAGCTGGTAAAGCGTCTGTTCGAAGCCGAAGTGACAGAGGTCAGCGACGGAACGGTGGAGATCAAGAGCATCGCAAGAGAGGCGGGCTCCCGTACCAAGATGGCCGTGTGGTCCAACGACGAGAAGGTAGATCCGGTGGGCGCCTGTGTGGGGCTGAACGGCTCCAGAGTCAATGCGGTGGTCAGTGAGCTGCGTGGGGAGAAGATCGATATCATCAACTGGAGCGACAATCCGGCTCTGCTGATCGAGAATGCTCTGAGTCCGGCGAAGGTGATCTCTGTTATGGCAGACCCGGACGAGAAGTCGGCAAGTGTCATCGTGCCGGATTATCAGCTGTCTCTGGCCATCGGCAAGGAGGGGCAGAACGCAAGGCTTGCGGCAAGGCTGACCGGATATAAGATCGATATCAAGAGCGAGACCCAGGCCATCGAGTCGGGAGAACTGCCGGAGGACTACATGGAACAGATGGGCATGATGGATGAAGACGGTTACATGGAGGAATATGAGCAGTACGAAGAATATGGAGACAGCGTACCGGAGGAGAGGAACGTGGATTATGAAGACGGTGCCGCCGGATATGATGACACCTATTGGGAAGAAACAGCTGCCGGATACGAAGATGCCTATGGGGAAGAAGCTTACGCCGGATATGAAGACGCTTATGCGGAGGAAGGCGCTGATGGATATGAGGCCGATGAGCCGGATATGATGAATGACGGTGAGGAAGAAAAGGCAGAAACGGAATATGAGGAGGAAGTACCGGAAATTGAATTTATAGAAACAGATCAATGATTGGAGAGAAGAAAGCATCCGCTGTGAGGTGATTATATTTGGCGAATAAACGCAAAGTGCCGATGCGCAAATGCGTCGGCTGCGGTGAGATGAAACCGAAAAAGGAACTGTTAAGGATTCTCAGGACGGAGGACGAAGGTATTGTCCTGGATACGACGGGAAAGAAAAACGGCCGTGGGGCATATATTTGTTATTCCAGGGATTGTTTTACAAAAGCGGTGAAGAATAAAGGACTGGAGCGTTCCTTTAAGCAGGCCGTCCCTGCGGAAGTATACGGACATCTGGAAAAGGAGATGGAAAAGATTGAAACAGGATAAGGTGCTGTCGCTGATCGGTCTGGCTACCAAAGCAGGAAAGACGGTCAGCGGGGAATTTATGACGGAAAGGGAAGTAAAATCCGGTCGCGCCGCATTGGTGATCCTTGCAGGGGACTCATCAGACAATACCAGGAAAAAGTTCTGCAACATGTGTGAATTTTACGAAGTTCCAATTTATATTTACGGAGATAAAGATACCTTAGGGCATGCAATGGGAAAGGAATTCCGTGCATCTCTGGCGATATTGGACGAAGGATTTGCTGACGGGATTTGTAAACAGTTGAAGAAGAACGATGGACAATTGCATAAAGGAGGTAGTATTTGACTATGGGAAAAATGAGAGTACATGAGCTGGCAAAAGAGCTGGGATTAGAGAATAGAGCATTACTGGATATACTGACGAGAAAGAAGGTGGAAGTAAAAACTCCTATGAATTCATTGGATGAGTCCGTAGTCACGGAGATCCGCAGAGAGTTCGGAAGGAAAGCATCGGAAGGAAAGGCGGCCGGAGGGCCGGCAGCTCCTGCCCCGGCAAAAGCATCGGAACGGCCGGAGACAGAGACATTGAAAAAAGCCGGAGAAGCACCATTTGCAAGAGAGGGCGGTGAGCCGCAGAAAAAAGCCGAAGCCTCTTTCAAGGAGGAAAGACCGGCGGCTGAAAAGCCGGAAGAGACTTCTTCCGCTAAGGAAGAGGAGGCAGTGCCGAAAAAGAAAAAGCTGGTACAGATATTCCGGCCTCAGAATGCGAAGAATGCAGGCAGAATGTCAGGCGGCCGTTCCGGAGGACGTCTCCAGGGGCGGCAGCCGGGAGGGAACGGAACCCGTCCGCAGGGTCAGTCGGGAGGCATGGGATCGCGCCCGCAGGGTCAGCCGGGGAGTATGGGATCGCGCCCGCAGAGCCATCCGGGAAGTGTGGGATCGCGCCCGCAGGGTCAGCCGGGAGGGAACGGAACCCGTCCGCAGGGTCAGCCGGGAGGGAATGGAATCCGTCCGCAGGGCCAGTCGGGAAGTATGGGACCCCGCCCGCAGGGTCAGCCGGGGAGCATGGGACCCCGCCCGCAGGGTCAGCCGGGAGGCGTGGGAGCACGTTCGCAGGGACGTCCCCAGGCAGCCCAGGGAATCCGCCCGCAGGGAACAACGCAAGGACGTCCCCAGGGGGCGGGGACCGTGCAGGCACGGGAGGATTCCGTGCGGAAACAGGAGCCAGCGGCGAACCGGACCGCTTCCGCGTCAGCGGAGCAGCAGCCGAAGGCCGTACCGTCTCAGGGAGCATCGGAAGCTCAGGTACAGAGCCAGGTAGTCCGTCATCCGCAGGAGGTTCAGGTACAAAAGGAAGGAATGCAGGAAGTAAAAGCAAGTGCAGGGGAAGAACAGATGAAAAATAGACGTTCGCAGGAAGGCAACGTACACGAAAGCAGTCAGAATGCAAATTCACGCGGCAATATGCAGAATCAGCGTCCAAGGCAGGGCACAGGCCAGGGAGGGCATTCCCAGGGAAATAATCAGGGAAGCCGTTTTGGAAACAGCCAGGGAGGCCGTTTTCAGGGGAACAGCCAGGACGGCGGCCGTCCGCACAGGGACGGAAGAGATGGAAGAGACAGCAGGGATGGAAGAGACAGCAGAGATAGAGACGGCAGGGATCAAAGAGACAATCGAGACGGAAGAGAAAGCAGAGACGGTCAGGGCGCGCGTCCGGCAAGAAGAGACGGCGGCCGATTCCAGGGATCAGGCCAGGGGAACCGTCCCCAGGGCGATCGTTTCGGTTCCCGTTCTCAGGGCAGTGGTCAGGGCGGTTTCCAGAACAGAGACCGTGACAGAGACAGAAGCCGCGACAGAGACAGAAGCGGCGGTTCGTTATTTGGAGGCGGACAGCGTCCGTCCGGAAGGCCGGGAACCCGCAGGGACGACCGGGATTCGATTCCGTCACCAATGGTAGAGCAGCAGAAGAGCCAGCGGAATAAAGGAAAAGACAAAGAAAAAGATTATAAGAAGAAAGAACTTCGAGATTCCGAATTTGAGAACAAGGGCAAGAAGGGCAAAAAGCAGAAACCGGTCACGGAGGCGAAGAAACCGCAGCAGAAGGCGACACCGGTAGAAGAGATCAAGCAGATCATCCTTCCGGCGGCACTCACGATCAAAGAGCTTGCGGATAAGATGAAGATCGTTCCGTCCGTGATCGTCAAGAAGCTCTTTATGCAGGGAAAGGTCGTGACCGTAAATCAGGAGATCGACTATGATACGGCAGAAGAGATCGCGATGGAATTCGATGTCCTGTGTGAGAAGGAAGAAGTGGTGGATGTGATCGAGGAGCTTCTGAAGGAAGAAGAAGAGGATGAAAGCACCATGGTAAAACGTCCTCCGGTCGTATGTGTCATGGGTCATGTTGACCATGGTAAGACCTCCCTTCTGGATGCCATCCGCCATACCAATGTGATCGACCGGGAAGCGGGTGGTATCACGCAGCATATCGGTGCTTATGTGGTGGACGTGAACGGGGAGAAGATCACGTTCCTGGATACTCCGGGACATGAGGCATTTACTGCCATGCGTATGCGCGGGGCCAATTCCACCGACATCGCAATCCTTGTGGTCGCGGCAGATGACGGAGTCATGCCTCAGACCGTGGAGGCCATCAACCATGCAAAGGCAGCAGGCATAGAGATTATTGTTGCCATCAATAAGATCGATAAGCCGAGCGCAAATGTAGAGCGTGTAAAACAGGAATTGACAGAATATGAACTGATTGCGGAGGATTGGGGCGGAAGTACGGTATTTGTACCGGTATCCGCGCACACCGGAGAGGGAATCTCCGATCTGCTGGAAATGATCCTTCTGACGGCAGAGGTTCTGGAACTGAAGGCCAATCCGAAGCGTGAGGCCAGAGGGCTGGTAATCGAGGCACAGCTGGATAAGGGCAAGGGCTCCGTGGCTACGGTTCTTGTACAGAAGGGAACCCTCCATGTGGGGGATGCCATTGCGGCAGGTTCCGCTCATGGTAAGGTTCGTGCCATGATGGACGATAAAGGAAGAAGAGTGAAGGAGGCAGGTCCTTCTCAGCCGGTAGAGATCCTGGGTCTCAATGACGTGCCGAAGGCCGGAGAGATCTTCGTGGGATGCCAGACGGAAAAGGAAGCGCGCAATTTCGCGGAGACATTTATTTCCCAAAACAAGGTGAAGCTGCTGGAGGAGACCAAGTCCAAGATGTCATTGGATGATCTGTTCTCCCAGATCAAGGAGGGCAATCTGAAGGAACTCAATATCGTTGTCAAGGCAGACGTGCAGGGTTCTGTGGAAGCATTGAAGCAAAGCCTGCTGAAGCTCTCCAACGACGAAGTCGTAATCAAGATCATCCACGGCGGCGTAGGCGCGATCAACGAGTCCGATGTGACCCTGGCGTCCGCGTCCAATGCTATCATCATCGGCTTCAATGTAAGACCGGACTCGACCGCGAAGGAGATTGCGGATCATGAGGGCGTAGACCTGCGTCTGTACAGAGTCATCTACAATGCCATCGAGGATGTGGAAGCAGCCATGAAGGGCATGCTGGATCCGATCTTCGAGGAAAAGGTGCTGGGACACGCGGAAGTCCGCCAGACCTTCAAGGCTTCCGGTGTGGGTACGATCGCAGGCGCTTATGTGCAGGACGGTATCTTTGAGCGGAACTGTTCCGTACGTCTGACCCGCGATAATGTGGTCATGTTTGACGGCCCGCTGGCATCTCTGAGACGTTTCAAGGACGACGTGAAGGAGGTCCGTGCCGGATACGAATGTGGTTTCGTATTTGAAAATTACAATGATATCCAGGAGGGCGATTCCGTAGAAGCATATAAGATGGTGGAAGTAGAGAGAAAATAAATGATTTAACAGATGTAATGATAACAGATGTGATTTTATGGATGTAATTTCAGAAAAAAGGAGCGGTTATGAGAAAAAACAGTATCAAAAATACGAGAGTCAATGCAGAGGTCCAGCGGGAGCTCAGTAATATACTGCGCGGAGGCATCAAAGACCCCAGGGTCGCACCCATGACTTCCGTGGTAGCTGTTGAAGTGGCTCCCGACCTGAAGACCTGTAAGGCATATATCAGCGTACTTGGAGACCAGAAAGCGCAGGCGGATACGATCAAGGGACTTCAGAGTGCGGAACGGTATATCCGTCGCGAGCTTGCAAGGACGATCAATATGAGAAATACTCCGGAGATTCAGTTCGTACTTGATCAGTCGATCGAATACGGAGTGAATATGAGCAGAAAGATTGACGAGCTGACTAGAGATTTGAAAGATGGGGAAGAAGAATGAGTATAAGATTATCGGAACTTGTAGATGGGAAGAAGACAGTCGCGCTGGGCGGACATATCCGTCCGGACGGCGACTGTGTAGGCTCGTGTATGGGACTCTATCTGTATCTTAAAGAGCAATATCCGCAGATCCGGACGGACGTGTATCTGGAATATATTCCGGAGGCCTGGCGGTTCATCCAAAATACGGAGGACGTCCGCCATGAAATCCCTCTGGGGCAGGTATATGACCTGTTCATCTGTCTGGACTGCGGGGATGAAGAACGGCTTGGATTTTCCGCACCGTTGTTCCGCGATGCCGGGCAGACCTGCTGTATAGACCATCATGCCAGCAACCGTTCTTTTGCGGATATCAATGAGATTGTGCCGGATGCGAGTTCGACCGCCGAGCTGGTGTATGATATGCTGGAGCGGGAAAAAATAAGCCGTGCCTGCGCGGAAGCACTGTACATGGGGATCGCGCATGACACAGGGGTGTTCCGGTATTCCTGTACAAAACCAGAGACACTGGAAGCGGCAGCGGAGCTGATGCGCAAAGGAATCCATGGAAGTGAGATCGTGGAAAAGACATTTTATGAAAAAACTTATGTGCAGAATCAGCTTCTTGGCTTTGCATTGCTGGAGAGCATCCAGATACTTGACAAACGGTGCATCGTATCCTGGATCACGAAAAGGAATATGTCATTTTTCAAGGCAGGTCCCTCGGATATGGACGGAATCGTAAATCAACTGAAGCAGACGAAGAATATGGAAGTGGCGATCTTCTTATATGAGACAGATACACAGCTTTTCAAAGTCAGCCTTCGTTCCGGGGATAAGGTGGATGTCAGCAAGATCGCTGCCTATTTCGGCGGAGGCGGCCATGTGAAGGCGGCCGGATTTACGATGGCAGGGACGGTTCATGACGTGATCAATAACGTAAGTCAGCAGATCGCCCTGCAGTTGGACGGAGACTGCTGATGTGGAACGGAATTTTGAATATTTACAAGGAAAAGGGATATACTTCCCATGATGTGGTGGCAAAGCTGCGCGGAATCATTAAGCAGAAAAAGATCGGCCATACGGGGACCCTGGACCCGGACGCGGAAGGTGTGCTTCCGGTCTGCCTGGGAAAAGCGACCAGACTGTGTGACATGCTGACGGATCAGAGCAAGACTTATGAGACCGTGCTTTTGCTGGGAACCACGACGGATACGCAGGATATTACCGGACAGATCCTGGAGGAAAAGGGAATCGGAGCTCTGACAGAGGAAGAGGCATGCGCCTGTATTGCGGGGTATGTCGGGGAATACGAGCAGCTTCCGCCCATGTATTCGGCGCTGAAGGTTAACGGAAGGAAGCTATATGAGCTGGCGCGTCAGGGGATTGAGGTGGAGAGGAAGAAACGAAAAGTCAGAATCTATGATATATACATAGAAGAGATCACTCTCCCGCGGATCCGGATGAAGGTACATTGCTCCAAAGGCACCTACATCCGGACCTTATGCCATGATATCGGCATGGAGCTGCGGTGCGGAGGCTGTATGGAGAGCCTTCTTCGGACGCAGGTGGGCTGTTTTGAATTAGAGGACAGTCTGAAACTGAAAGAAATAGAGGAGTTCTGTGCCGAAGGACACTTAAGCCAGGTTCTGCTGCCGGTGGATGCGGTGTTTCGGAAGCTGAGAGAAGTCCGGGTCTTAGAGCAGCACCAGGCTCTGGCCTACAATGGGAATCGGCTTCCCGAAAAATATATGCAAAGGAATCCGGAGGAGGACAGCCTGTTTGTGCATGAGGAACAGGTGCGGGTCTATGACTCCAAACGGCATTTTATCGGAATCTTCCGGTACGATGAGGGAAAACGGGAATTTTGCGTTGAGAAGATGTTTCTGGACCAGGAGGCGGCGGAGGATTGACATGCGGTACATCACAGAAATTCATTCTTATCAGGGAAACAAAAGATCAGCGGTGACGCTGGGAAAATTTGAAGGTCTTCACAGAGGACATCAGAAGCTGATCGATCAGGTGAAGGAATATGCGTCAGGGGATGTGGAGAGCATCGTCTGTGCGTTTGATATGGGAAAAGAATCCCTCCTGACTGTCCGAGAGAAACGGGAAAGACTGGAATCCCAGGTGGATGTCATGATCGCCTGTCCTTTTACCAGGGAGCTTCGGGAAATGGAAGCGGAAGATTTTATCCGTCAGATCCTGGTGGACAGGTTCCGCGCCGCATATATTGTGGTAGGAACAGATTTTCGTTTCGGCCATGAGAAGCGTGGAGATGTAGAAATGCTCGCAAAATACGCGGAGCTCTATGGATACCATCTCGATGTGGCTGAGAAGGAGCGATATGAGAACCGGGTCATCAGCAGTACCTATGTCCGGGAGGCGCTTGGCGAAGGGAATGTGGAGCTGGCAAATGATCTGCTTGGCTACACGTACCGGATCTCCGGCAGGGTGGAGCACGGAAAACAATTGGGGCGTACCCTGGGATTCCCGACCATGAATGTGCCGCCGGAGCCGGGAAAGATCATGCCCAGGTTCGGTGTCTATGCCTGCAGGGTGCAGGTGGACGGACGGTGGTATCCAGGCATTGGAAATGTCGGGGTGAAGCCAACCGTGGCGGAAGAAGCAAAAGCTCTGGTCGAGGCCTTTGCCTTTGATTTTGCGGGGGATGTATACGGGAAAGAAGTGAGCGTGGAATTTCGGGCGTTTGAACGTCCGGAGCAGAAGTTCGAATCCGTGGAGGAGCTGAAAGCCAGGGTGGACGAGGATATCCGTTTTGGAAGGGAATTTTTTTCAGATGCCGATCAGAGATAAACGGAAGCAAAAGGTTTGCACAGAGAAAGTGTTGAGGATGAACAAATGAGTGTTACAGATATCATTTCGTTGTTTGGGGGACTTGGGATGTTCCTGTTTGGGATGAAGCTGATGAGCGACGGCCTGGAACAGGTGGCAGGCGCAAGGATGCGTTCCATTCTGGAATTTTTTACGCAGAATCGTTTTATAGGTATGATGGTGGGACTTATTTTCACCGGTATCATACAATCCTCCAACGCGACTACGGTGATGGTGGTCAGCTTCGTAAATTCAGGGCTGATGCAGCTTCATCAGGCAACGGGAGTGATCCTGGGAGCCAACATTGGTACGACGGTGACCGGACAGCTGATTGCGTTTAATCTGGCGGAGATTGCGCCGTTGTTCGTGATCATCGGCGCAGTGATGTATATGTTCTTTGAGAATCAGAATGTAAAAAAGTTCGGGATTGTGCTGCTGGGATTCGGGATACTGTTCATGGGATTGAGTACTATGGGAGAAAAAATGACCGGTCTGCAGAATTCTCCGAAGATCGTGTCCATGCTGCAGTCCATGAAGAGCCCGCTGGTGGCGATCCTTCTGGGATTTGTCGTAACAGCCGTACTGCAGAGCGCGTCGGCTTCGGTGGGGATCATTATCCTGATGGCGGCGCAGGGGCTTCTGGCATTTGAGGTCTGTTTTTTCCTGATCCTGGGCTGCAATATGGGCTGCTGTATTTCCGCGCTTCTTGTGAGCATGAACGGAAATAAGGACGCGAAACGTGCCGCATGGATCCATCTGCTGTTCAACATTATCGGCTCTTTGATTGTATTTATCATATTGATGGCGGCACTGGATCCGATCTGCGAGCTGTTCATGAAGATTTCCGGAGGCGATGTGGGACGTGCGGTGGCCAACGCGAACACACTGATCAAGGTGTTCGAGGTTGCGCTGATGTTCCCGTTCATGGGCGGAGTCGTGAAGCTTACCTATCTTCTGATACCGGGAGAGGACGTGGTGCCTGAGGAGGCGTATAAGCTGAAATATATCGGGAACCGGAAGAACATTTCTCCGGCTACGGCCGTGATCGACGCGATCCATGAGATGCAGCATATGGGAGAGCTGGCCAGGGAAAATCTGCAGAAAAGCATGGAGGCTCTGTGCAATCCGGACCAGGAGAAAATCGAGGAAATCTATGAGCAGGAAAAGTATATTGATTATCTGAATCAGGAGATCACCGATTATCTTGTACAGATCAGCAGCCTGGATATCCCGATGGCGGACGGAAAAATGGTAGGCGGACTGTTCCATGTGGTCAATGATATTGAGCGGATCGGGGATCATGCGGAAAATTTTGCGGATTCGGCGAAGCGGCGGTGTGAAAAGGAGATTCCTTTCAGTGAGAAAGCATTGAAGCAGATGCAGGAAATGACAGAGATGGTTCTTCAGCAGCTGGATTATGCGCTTAACATGTTCTCGAACCAGAGCCTGGCGTATATGCGGGAGATGCTCCGGCTGGAGGACGCGGTGGATGAGAAGGAAAAGCGTCTCCGAAAGGCGCATATCAAGCGTCTGGCGAAGGGAAAGTGTACGCCGGAGGCAGGGGTGCTGTATTCGGATGTGATTTCCGGCCTGGAGCGAGTGGGGGATCATGCCACTAACATCGCGTTTGCCCTGCGTCCGGAAAATCAGGAAGACTTCGAAGATATGGATGAGGAAGAGGAATAAAAGGCTTTACAGCAGGTTGGTTCTGTGCTATAGTATACAAGTATCGGAAAGCCGGTGTTCAGTAATCGGAAGGCTCCGACCATTACCTGATACCAGGCGTTTATATTAGAATTTTAAGGAGGAAAATCAAGCATGATCACAGGAGAGAAGAAGCAGGCAATCATCAAGGAATACGGAAGAAGCGAGGGAGACACCGGATCACCGGAGGTACAGGTAGCGATCCTGACAGCAAGGATCAATGAGCTGACAGAGCACTTCAAGGCGAATCCGAAGGATCATCATTCCAGAAGAGGCCTTCTGAAGATGGTAGGCCAGAGAAGAGGCCTGCTGGCATATCTGAAGAAGGTTGACATTGAGAGATACCGTTCTCTGATCGAAAGACTTGGATTGAGGAAATAACCGTCTTTTGTATAATTTTAATTTTGCCCTAAGTTGATCGGAAGCTTAGGAGTTGTAGAAAAATAAGTGATACAGATTGCGCAGGATATTTCTCCGGATGTGCAGGTCAAAAAACGCAGGCGTAGTGGACTACGTCGAGGCTTTTTGACCTGTGCAGCCGGAGAAATAGACAAGCCAAGATGTGTCACTTATTTTTCTACAACTCCTTAGGGCGTTTTTATACTTTGATATGGAAAGAAAAGCGATGATAAAGGAGGACAAGTGATGAGGCAGATTTCAGGCAACAAATTATTGGTGAAAGCTCTAAAAGAAGAAGGCGTGGATACTCTGTTCGGCTATCCGGGAGCCTGTACGATCGATATCAGCGACGAATTATACAGGCAGAGTGATATCCGGGTTATCCTGCCGCGGCATGAGCAGGCTCTGGTGCATGAGGCAGATGCTTATGCGAGAACGACAGGAAGAGTCGGAGTCTGTCTGGTCACCAGCGGGCCCGGCGCGACCAATCTGGTGACGGGTCTGGCGACAGCGAATTATGACAGCGTGCCTCTGGTATGCTTTACGGGACAGGTGGCGCGGCACCTCATTGGAAATGACGCGTTCCAGGAAGTGGATATCGTGGGGATTACGAGAAGCATTACGAAGTATGGGGTGACGGTCCGGAACCGGGCGGATCTGGGCAGGATCATCAAAGAAGCATTCTATATTGCCCGGACAGGCCGTCCGGGGCCGGTGCTGATCGATCTGCCGAAAGACGTGATGGCAGAAATGGGAAGTGCCGATTATCCGAAGGATGTAAATATCCGGGGATATAAGCCGAATACCAACGTGCATATCGGGCAGCTCAAGAGGGCCATCAAGATGCTGCATAAAGCGAAGCGTCCTCTGTTCCTTGCAGGAGGCGGCGTGAATATCGCGGATGCCAATGAGATTTTCACGGAGGTGGTGGAAAAGACCGGTGTGCCGGTCATCACAACGGTCATGGGCCGGGGAGCGATCCCGACGGATCATCCGTTATTCATCGGCAACCTGGGGATGCACGGCGCCTATGCGGCCAATATGGCAGTCAGTGAGTGTGACCTGCTGTTCTCCATCGGGACCAGATTCAATGACCGGATCACCGGAAAGCTTCATGCTTTCGCGCCCCACGCGAAGATCGTTCATATTGACATCGATACGGCCTCGATCTCCAGGAATATTTCCGTGGACGTGCCGATCGTAGCGGATGCGAAGGAAGCGGTCACGAAGATGAAAGAGTATGTGGAGGCCTGTAATACAAAGAAATGGATGAAGGAGATCGAAGCGTGGAAGCAGGAGCATCCGCTGGCCATGAGGTCACACAAGAGCCTTGGACCGACGGATATCATTGAGGAGATCAACCGCCAGTTCGAGGAGGCGATTGTGGTAACGGACGTAGGGCAGCACCAGATGTTTGCCGCGCAGTATACGGAGATCACGGCGAAAAAGAAAATGATCATGTCCGGCGGACTGGGAACGATGGGCTACGGTTTCCCGGGGGCCATCGGTGCGAAGCTGGGCAATCCGGATACTCCGGTCATCGCGATTTCCGGTGACGGCGGGATGCAGATGAATATTCAGGAATTTGCGACCGCGGTCCTTGAAGAGCTTCCGGTGATCCTCTGTGTATTCAATAATACTTACCTTGGTATGGTGCGTCAGTGGCAGAAGCTGTTTTATGGAAAGCGCTACGGTATGACGGATCTGCGTGCCGGTGCACTGTCCCGGAGAACCAACGGGGAGGAAAAGCCGGTCTATACGCCGGATTTTGTGAAGCTGGCCGAGAGCTACGGAGCCAAGGGAATCCGCGTCACGGACCGGGGGGAGGTCGCCGCCGCATTTGAGGAGGCAAAAAGAAATACAAAGGCGCCGACCCTGATTGAATTTATCATTGATCCGGAGGAGATGGTATATCCGATGATCCAGCCGGGAGGAACACTGGAGGAAATGATCCTGGACTGCTGACCCGCGCCGCGAAAGAATGCGGGATGGTAATCTGCCGGGCACAGGATGGTGGCCCTATCCTGTGGGGATATTGAGCAGACAGGGCAGGAGCATAGAGGAAAGAGGAGCGAAGACGATATGGATAATAGTATCAAAAAGAGATGGATTTCATTATATGTGGAGAATCAGGTTGGTGTACTGTCTAAGATTTCCGGACTATTTTCCGGAAAGTCTTACAATCTCGACAGCCTGACGGTGGGTACCACGGAGGATCCCACGGTGTCTAGAATGACGATCGCGACGGTCAGTGATGACGAGACCTTTGAGCAGATCAAGAAGCAGCTGAACCGGATGGTGGAGGTCATCAAGGTCATTGATTTTACGGATATTTTCGTGAGGATGAAGGAGATCCTCTATGTAAAGGTAAAGAAGTGTACGCGGGATGACAAGGCCGAACTGTTTCAGATCGCGGATACCTTCAAGGCAAGGGTGATCGATTATGGAAAGGACAGCCTGCTGCTGGAGTTTGTGCAGACAGCTACCAAGAATGACGCGGTGGTGAAGCTGCTCAAGGAAGAATTTAAAAATATCGAGGTGGTCAGAGGCGGAAGCGTGGGAATTGAATCGATCAGTATGATGGAGCGATGAAAGAGGATAAAAAACAGAGTGCGCTCTTGAATTTTATTGTGGATGGTATTATAATGGTAACTATTCAGCACAGGATAGTGCATTTACTGCGCTATCCGTATGAAAACATATAAGCTGAGAGAGCAGTCCCCATTGCCGTCAGGCAATTTTCACGGAATTGCGGCGTATCTGCGAAGGTAATGAGCAGATACTTATAATGAACCTTATTACAGTGGAATGGAGGAGATACTGATGGAGAAAAAGAATATTGGCTGGGAAAACCTGGGGTTTGGCTATATGAAGACGGACAAACGCTATGTGTCCAATTATAAGAATGGTGCTTGGGATGAGGGAGCTCTGATTGAGGATGCGGATATTACAATGAACGAGTGTGCCGGTGTCCTGCAGTATGCCCAGACAATTTTCGAAGGGCTGAAGGCATATACGACAGAGGATGGGAAGATCGTGACCTTCCGGCCGGATCTGAACGCGCAGCGCATGAAAGACTCTGCGGCCAGAATGGAGATGCCGGAGTTCGACGCGGGCCGTTTTGTGGACGCGGTGACACAGACGGTAAAGGCGAACAGCGCATATGTACCTCCATACGGATCAGGCGCTACCCTGTATATCCGTCCGTATATGTTCGGTATCAATCCGGTCATCGGCGTAAAGCCTGCGGATGAGTATCAGTTCCGCATCTTTACGACTCCGGTGGGACCTTATTTTAAAGGCGGTGTAAAGCCATTGACCATCTGTGTGTCTGATTTTGACCGTGCCGCGCCCCGGGGAACCGGACATATCAAGGCAGGACTGAACTATGCCATGAGCCTCCATGCGATCGTGACTGCCCATGCCAACGGATATGATGAGAATCTGTATCCGGATTCGGCGACAAGGACAAAGGTAGAGGAGACCGGTGGGGCGAACTTCCTCTTTGTGACAAAGGAGAACAAGATCGTGACACCGCATTCGACAACGATCCTTCCGTCGATTACCAGACGTTCCCTGATGTATGTGGCGGAGCATTATCTGGGACTGGAAGTAGAAGAGAGAGACGTATATCTGGACGAACTGAAGGACTTCGCGGAATGCGGGCTCTGCGGAACCGCGGCAGTGATCTCTCCGGTGGGAAAGATCGAAGACCACGGAAATGAGATCTGCTTCCCGAGCGGCATGGAGAAGATGGGCGAGACGACGCAGAAGCTGTACGATACGCTGACCGGAATCCAGATGGGACAATTAGAGGCGCCGGAAGGTTGGATTCATGTGATCGAGTAATCGATGTATGAATGCGGAGCGGGATAAAAGGCCAGATATTTCCTGACGGAATCATAAGGAGTTGTAGAAAAATAAGTGATACAGATTGCGCAGGATATTTCTTCGGATGTGCAGGCCAAAAAACGCAGTTCTACACTCCGTTTCGGTCCTTGCTGAACAAGCGTCACTGGCGCTTAGCAACGTAGTGGGCCTTGCCCTAAGGGGTACCATGCGTAGCATGGTGGATTCCTTACGGCTACGTCGAGGCTTTTTGACCTGTGCAGCCGGAGAAATAGACAAGCCAAGATGTGTCAGTTATTTTTCTACAACTCCTAAATATAAGGGACAAAAGAAAAAGGGTTACAGTTCACTGGCCAGCCAGCGAACTGTAACGAATCCGGCCTATTTAAAGTTGCCTTACGGCAAGAGGCCGGATTCCAGCCCCAGTACATATTGGCCTGTGACCGTGCAGCGTGGTGCACGGCCCAGGAGTGAACTGTAACGAAAAAGGATGCTGACTGAGAAAAGTTGGCATCTTTTTTTCTATAAATTTGTTTACAATAATTTGGGGGAATGCTATGATAAGTGGCAGGGAAAAAAATTTAAGGGAGTATGATAAATGAAGCGGGGAGTGCACTTCACCGCTCTCCTTAGTATTGTGATATCATGGTGCATGTGGATTGGGGCTCCGCTGGAGGTATATGCGGAGATTGCATCAGACGATGCTTTTGAGGGAGTTACGTGGGAAAAAATTTTTGAAGATGATATTGAAGGCCCGAATGGCGTGGTTCAGTCCATGTGTGCGACGGAGAACTATATTATCTGTATTGAGAACTATGAAGACAGTACGGAGAAGTCTGATATTATCAAAGCATATTATAGAAATGACACGGATGTCCACGGAAAGCCGGTAGAGCGGTATTCTCTGGCAAAGCGTGTGGTGGAGCGGAGCTATGAGCATGGCAACGGTATGGCTTATAATCCGAATACTCATGAGATCGCGGTGGCATTATATACCCATCTGGAACCGGAGAACAGAGGATGTATATTCCTGATGGATTCGGAGACACTTTCATTCAAGCGAAAAGTAAAGATTGCGGACGATTATAATATTCTGGGTATCGGTTATGACGGAGAGAATGACCGCTATATCATCCAGACCAACGTAGACGGAGGATACAGCTTTAAAATTCTGGACAACCAGTTCAAGATTATAGAGGATCTGGGAGAATATGACGGGACCGCGAAGGGAAATAACTTTCAGGATCTGTGTGTCAGCGGGGATTATATCATCAATTTTCCTTTGACGCTGGGGCTGGGAATCGGAGATTATATCAATATGTATTCCATTTCCAGAAAAGAACTGGTATCGGATCCGAAGCTGGATTTTCAACTGGGGGATGTATCCAGCGATGAGCCGGAGTCTATCTGCGAACTAGAACCTGGCGTGTTTATCGCGGCGGTGAATGTGGTGGAAGCGGACGGAAGCAGAAAGATCCGTATCTATAAGACTATGGTGCCCTATAATTTTCCGGCGGTGCCGGTGGAGGAGAAGGAAGAGCCGGATGCAGAACCTGCCGTTGACGACAAAGCGCAGGAAGCCAAACAGGAACAGGTCAAACCGGAAGAAAACGAACAGGAAAAAGTCGAGCCGAAAGAAGCCGGACCGGAAGAGGCCGGTCAGCCGGCAGAGCCTGTCATGACGGAAGCGGACAATGCGGATGCGCCTGAGGAAAAAGAAGAGAAGCCTCCTTTGACAGACAGGATCCGTCAGATGATGAATTCCCATTCTATGAAATCCATCATGAAGACGGCATTGTTTATTTTCTTTGGGGTGGACATTGTCTTGTTCGTATACTTGAAGGTCCTGGCAATCAGGAGAAAAAGGAAGAGGAAGCTGGAACGTGCCAGACGGGAGCGTCAACGCATCCGTCAACAGATTCGGGCGATGTATGGCGAACAGCCATAGCTGCGTATGGCAGCCATAATATGGGGAGGTTATTTTGGAGGCATATACAAGTTTTGCGTCGGTTTATGACCGGTTTATGGATAATGTTCCTTATACGGAATGGGCGGAGTACCTGCATGGGCTTTTGAGAGAATATCAGATCGAGGACGGACTGATCCTGGAGCTGGGATGCGGTACGGGCAGCATGACAGAACGGCTTGCCGGATACGGATATGACATGATCGGCGTGGATTGTTCCGGAGAGATGCTGGACATCGCAAGGGAAAAAAAGGAACGTTCCGGACATGATATTCTTTATCTTCTGCAGGATATGCGGGAATTTGAACTGTACGGCACGGTACGGGCGGCGGTCAGCATCTGTGACTCGATGAATTACATTTTAGAGGAAAGGGAGCTGGAACAGGTGTTTCGGCTGGTCAATAATTATCTGGATCCGGGAGGCATCTTCATCTTTGATTTTAATACGGAATATAAATACCGGGAAATTCTGGGAAACCGTACGATTGCGGAGGACCGGGAAGACTGTGGTTTTATATGGGACAACTATTATTATGAGGAGGAGAGGATTAACGAGTACGACCTGACGCTGTTCATCCGGGCAGGACAGGAGCGGGGCGGCCCGGAACATGACGGTGTCCGGCAGGACGGGGAATGGTTCCGTCGGTTTCGGGAGACCCATGTCCAGAAGGGATACACCTTGGAAGGGATGAAAGCGGCACTGGAAAATGCAGGGCTTTTGTATCTGTGCGCGTATGATGCTGATACCAGGAAGACACCTCATGCCCAAAGTGAGCGGATCTATGTGATTGCGCGGGAGCGCGGAAAGGCAGTATAAAAAATGAAGGATACTATTGTAAGAGCTGTGGCGGCGGATGCGCAGATCCGCGCATTTGCGGCAGTGACTACCGATCTGACGGAGGAGGCGCGGGTACGCCATCATACCAGCCCGATCGCAACAGCGGCGCTTGGAAGGCTGCTTGCGGGCGGTGTGATGATGGGAAGCATGATGAAGAATCCGGAGGATGTGCTGACGCTGCAGGTAAAATGCGAAGGCCCCATCAAAGGCCTGACGGTGACGGCAGATGCCAGGGGACACGTCAAGGGGTATGTAAATAATCCCGAAGTCATGCTCCCCCCGAAAAACGGAAAGTTGGACGTAGGAGGCGCTCTGGGGCAGGGGCTGCTGAGTGTGATCAAGGATATGGGGCTGAAAGAGCCATATTCCGGGCAGGTTGCATTGCAGACCGGAGAGATTGCGGAAGATATGACCTATTACTTTGCGGCTTCCGAGCAGATTCCCTCCTCGGTGGGATTGGGTGTGCTGATGAACCGGGATAATACGGTGCGCTGCGCGGGAGGATTTATCGTGCAGGTCATGCCTTTTGCAGAAGAAGAGGTGCTGCGCGCTCTGGAGAAAAATATCGCCGGACTGAAGTCCGTTACCGCCATGCTGGACGGCGGGCATTCACCGGAGGAGATGCTGTCCCAGGTACTGGAAGGGATGGAAGTGGAGATCACGGATACGCTTCCGGCTGCGTTTGACTGTAACTGTTCAAAGGAACGTATTGAGAAGGCAATCATCAGTATCGGAAAAAGAGAGATTCAGGAAATGATAGAGGATGGAAAGCCAATCGAGGTGAAATGCCATTTCTGCAATACGGCATATGAATTTACCGTAGATGAGCTGCGGCGAATCCTCGAAAAATGTGGACGGCCGTAAGGAACTGCGGAAGACAGATATGAAGCAGTGTCATGAGGCGTAGACAGAAACTATAAGGGTACATGGCTGGTTACTGTTCACACGGTGCCTTGCACTCAGCTGCAAGACATCCGGCCAATACAGTGATGGGGCAGGCATACAGCCCCTCGCCGTTAGGCGACTTTTCAATGGACTGGATGCGTTACAGTTCGCGGCCGGTTAGGCCGTGAACTGTAACCATGGCTGCAAATAGGAGGAATGAAGAAAATGAAACATGGTTTTGTGAAGGCCGCGGCGGCGACTCCGGATATCCGGGTTGCCGATGTGGCGTACAATCAGGAAAAGATATGTGCGTGTATCCGGGAGGCGGCAGAGCTTGGGGCGAAGATCCTGGTATTTCCGGAGCTGTGCATCACGGGATATACCTGCGGAGATCTGTTTGGGCAGGATGTTCTTTTGAAGGCTGCGAGGCAGGCATTATCAGAGATCGCGCGGGATACCGTGGATAAGGATATGCTTGTCTTTGTGGGAACCCCGCTGTGTGTGGACGGGAAGCTATATAATACGGCAGCAGCGCTGAACCGGGGGAAGATCCTTGGATTTACGACCAAGACGTTTCTTCCGAACTATGGAGAATTTTATGAGATGCGTCAGTTCACACCGGGACCGCAGGAGGCAAGGCATATTTTTTTTGAAGGGGAAAGGGTGCCCTTTGGACCGCAGATCCTGTTCCAGGCTTCGGACATGGAGGAACTGGTGGTTTCGGCGGAGATCTGTGAGGATGTCTGGTCTCCGGCTCCCCCGAGCATCCAGGCCGCGTTGGAGGGCGCCACAATGATTGTAAACTGTTCCGCAAGTGATGAGACGATCGGAAAGGATACTTACCGCAGGGAGCTGATCCAGGGGCAGTCAGCGAGGCTGATCGCGGGCTACGTTTATGCAAATGCCGGAGAAGGGGAGTCCACCACGGATCTGGTGTTCGGCGGCCATAATATCATAGCGGAGAACGGTGTCATCCTGCAGGAAGCGAAACGGTTCCGGAATGATATGATCTGTACGGAAATAGATGTCAGGAGGCTGGTCAGCGAACGGAGGAAAAACACCACGTTTCGTACACCGGAGGGCAGGTCACTGATCCGTGTGAAATTTCAGGTGGAAATCGAAAAAACAGAATTGACCCGCACATTCCCTCAGCAGCCTTTTGTGCCGGGAGACCCGCAGGTGCGCGCGAAGCGCTGTGAGGAGATCCTGACGATTCAGGCAATGGGGCTGAAAAAGCGTCTGGCGCATACCCGGGCAAAGACGGCGGTGGTAGGGATCTCCGGAGGGCTGGATTCGACGCTGGCACTTCTGGTATCTGCCCGAGCCTTTGATCTGCTGGGCAGATACAAAAAAGAGATCCTTGCAGTGACCATGCCCTGTTTCGGAACGACGGACAGAACCTATCACAATGCCTGCCAGATGGCGGTGAAGCTGGGGGTATCTCTGAGAGAAGTGCCCATCGGGGATGCGGTGAATATCCATTTCCGGGATATCGGGCATGCTCAGGAGGACCACAGCGTGACCTATGAGAACAGTCAGGCGCGGGAGCGCACGCAGGTATTGATGGACATTGCCAATAAGGACGGCGGCATGGTCATCGGAACCGGGGATATGTCGGAGCTGGCGCTGGGCTGGGCGACCTATAACGGGGATCATATGTCCATGTACGGTGTCAACGCGTCCGTGCCGAAAACACTGGTGCGCCATCTGGTGAAGCATGCAGCGGATACGACGGAAGACGAAGAACTGAAAGCCGTGCTCTATGACGTTTTGGATACGCCGGTCAGCCCGGAGCTGCTGCCGCCGAAGGAAGGGAACATCGCGCAGAAGACAGAGGACCTGGTGGGACCTTATGAGCTGCATGATTTTTTCCTGTATTATATGATCCGTTTCGGATATGAACCGGGGAAGATCTACAGGCTTGCGGAAAACGCGTTTGAGGGAAAATACGAGCCGGCTGTCATCAAGAAGTGGCTGAATACTTTCTGCAGGAGGTTTTTCAGCCAGCAGTTTAAGCGTTCCTGTCTGCCGGACGGGCCGAAGGTGGGAACCGTAGCACTTTCCCCGAGGGGGGATTGGAGGATGCCAAGCGATGCCTGCGCGGCGGAATGGCTGGAAGATCTGGAAAATAGTTTCACCCGGGGATAGGAACAGCAGGTGTTTCTAAATGGGCCGGATGTGTTACAGTCCGCGGCCGGTTAGGCCGTGAACTGTAAGTTACAGTTCACTCGTCAGCCGCTGTCATGATAAGTTTGTGCTTGCACAAGGACTTATCATGACAGCGGCTGATGAAGGGATCGCCGGTTTATGAGCAAAAATAGCCGCAAAGCGGCGGAAAAGCATCG